>JADLCC010000183.1 GCA_020847425.1 Saprospiraceae bacterium | reverse complement strand
CCTGGATCAGCCTGTCGAGTGCAAGGGTCACTTCGGTGGCATTTCCGCTGGTGATATAGTTCTGCCATTCATAAGTCCAGTCTGCCGGTGGCAATCCATCCAGAAAAACATCGATGTAGAAATAATTGAAACGATCGGTATCGGTTTCTTCAGGCAACATGAACTCCAGCAGGTCCTGTACCAGAACATAAGGGTCCGATGGGTCGACGGAAATTCCGCTGTCGCGTACCCAGGTAGCCGAATTAAGTTTGATACCAATAGACTGATTAACACCTCCGCCAATCTGGCGCGTGCCGGTCAGCACCATAGCCGGCCATTTGTATCGTGCGATAATGGTGCTCGAGTTGAACCATTGGCGCTGGAACCCCGGTACCTGGTAGTATGCAGGATAGCCTGCTACATCCGAAGGGTTGAAAATCGGGAAATTGGCAGACCCGAGCGCGCGATCCAGCAATGCCTGGGAATGAAACTGGATATAATGCGCTGTATTCTGCGTCAGCGGATCGGGCACGGCGACATCAAAAAAAGTGAGCGCCTGCAGGGTTAGTTCGAGCGGCGATTTGATAATGCCGCCGATAATTTCGTCCGCATTGTCCGAATCGTCCGTATCGAAAAAGTGTTCGCTCTGTAAAAGTTGTTCGAGTACCGGCTTTACTTCATAGTTGTTGGCAATTAAAGTATCGGCGAGCGGAACAATGACTTCATTTTCAATTTCATCGCTGATATTCCGGCTCACAAAGTAGCGGTACAAGCGGCGGCACAGGTTTCTGGCTGTTTCCGGCTGCGCGAATACCATATCGACAAAGGCGCTCAGCTCTGTCCACATGCCGTTGATGGTTGGCACGGTTTCGCCGGCAATAACCGTACCCTGGAAATGCGCGGAAAATGTTTTGCTGCCCCCCAGGTGCTGGCCCGGATTCACGCCGCCGCGAGGAATACCCGTTTCAGCGTCCAATTCATCGCGGTTGGGGCGCAACCTGAACCCGGTCAGGACTTTTGCGGCTTCCACGATATCGTCCTCCGTATAATTGGTGTAGTCGCCCGGCCCAATCTGCGGGCCCTTTCCAATGGTAAACAGTTCAAAAAACTCCCGTGCAAAGTTCTCGTTCGGGTTGTTTTTGGTGTTCTGCGTATTGTTCAGGTAGCGCAGCATGGCATTATCTGTTACCAGTTTGGTTGCCAGTTTTTTAAAATTGCCCAAAGCGCCCCAGCGCATCAGCGACAGGTAGTCGAAATAATGCTGGTTATTGGAACTGGTGATGGCCACAGCCATAAACTGGTGGAAAAACAAGGTCATTTTGTGACCTATACCGGTGTCGATCCTGGCTTCATTGAGCCACCAGCCCATCAGGTAACGCCGGAGTACAAAGTCTTCTGCAGGGTAACTGGCTACAGGCAGGCCGGGAAGCGGGAGTATCCAGGTCGCATTGGTGTTCCCGTAAACAGGTTGGTCCAGTTGAAATGGGTTCAAGGTAAGCAGGGAAGGCAGGGCTTGGGCAGCTGTCTGGTCGGCCATTTCGAGTAGTTTCGTCTTGGTATAACGAAACGAAGTTCGACGCAGCAAATGTGCAGCACGTCGACGGCCCAGCGCACCTTGCAAGGGATTCAAGGAAGCCATCTTGGAAGATAAGTTTAGTGATAAAATCGGTTGTGACGCAGTCGAATAGAGTTGTTGCGATGGGGGCGTTTGCGCGAACAGGCTGCAAATTTCATTTTAGATAAGGCAAAATTTGCAGTCGAATGCGGGCGATTCGGCGAAAATTTTAACGCAATATAAAATGAAATTTGGTCGGTTAGGGCAAACAGTACCCCATCGCAACAACTCTAATAAACGGCGGGCTGTTTGAGGGCGGGTGTTCAGCGGAATGCTGTTGGCAAAAACTGCTTATTTGACCGAAGGATTAAATGAGGGTTTAACGATGCTTTTAATTTTTTATTAGCACTGTTTTGGTTAAAATTTGAAGAAAAAGACGAGCGTGAGGCATGGAATATACGAATATTGAACCTAAAAATAAACAAAGTCAAACGGAGGATTAAATTGGTCGAACGGCCTGAAAAAAATGTCGTTAGTCGTTTTCATATGTAAAATCATAGCCAATCGAGTTGAAAGGGGATACCAGCAGTTGAGTTGGTTTTTTATCTTTGATTGATAAACAATCACAATTATTTAACCAGCTTAGAAGAGTTATGAAAAACAAATCACCACTATCCTGTGGGCTAATTCTCATTGCCCTGATCCAACTTCTTTTCATCCAAAATGGTTTTTCTCAATCAGGAACCAAAAATTCCGGGCTAACCCTTCGTGTAACCATCGATGGCGTTTCCACTGATTTCGGGGAGTATGAATGCGGTTATGGCACAGCCAATTTCGGAGCAAGTCTTACCGATGACATCTGCGCTCCGGCACAATGGGCACGCGACATCAACGGACAGGATTCACTGGTCTGCGATTCCATTCCAGCAGGCCAGTTGACCGGAAAAATTGCCCTGGTTCGTCGCGGCGGTTGCCCAGTCGCAGCAGCAGGTAATTTCACAGCCAAAGCGGAAAATGCCCAAAAGGCTGGCGCAATGGCTGTTCTGATTGCCAATCATGCACTTACGCCGAGCGAAAACGACTGTTTTTCCCGACCCTTGGCCGGACCGGCACCCAATGTTACCATTCCTGTGTTGTTCCTCAGCCGTACGGTTGCTAATTTTATCAATGCGGGAATCAACAGCGGACAAACCGTCGAAATTTGCCTGTTCCGGCCTCATGTGTATGTAGAAAGCACTTTTTACCCGGTTCAAAACGTACAAACGCCCGTTTCTCAGATTGCAACGGATACGTTTGGGTTCTCCGCCAATGTCACGAATGTCAGGGGGACGGAACTGACCAATGTGCGCTTAAAAGCGGCGGTTCAAAGTGCGGCGGGGACCGAGGTGTTCTCTACCGTTTTGAATATTCCAAGCCTTTCGGGAGAAGTAGCCGACAGTTCGTTTGATCTGCCTGACCTTTTTGTTCCGGAGTTGCCGATTGGAAATTACCGCATCGTTTATTCCTCCGAAAGCGATCCGGTTGCAGGCGAAGTATTCAAAGACAACCGGCGTCTGCTGTTCAACGTCACACAAAACCTGTTTGCAAAAGACGATGGCATAACCATTGGATCACAACCTTCTCCTTTGCCGCCAAACGGCTGGGGCGTTGGTAACCTATATGTTATGGCTACCGGTGCGCTCGATGATTATCAGGTGAAAACAGTGGCCTTTTCAAACAACAGCGCAACGCCTTCCTGGCCGGTTACAAAAATCACAGCCGACCTGTTTCTTTTCCGGGTAAATGATGATGTGGCGGCTGATTATGCCAATTTTGAGCGGGAGGATTTCCTTTCTCCCAGTTTTACGCTGGAAGGTACGGGCGCTTATGTTGCAGCTCCCACTGCCACAGCTTATCAACTTCAGCAGGTTGATTTAATCAGTCTGGAAACAGCGGAAGTAGGTATTCCGCTTGATAATGGGGCGCATTATGTTGTAGCCGCTTTTTACCCGGATAGCAGCAAGGTGGCTTTTAACGGTTTTGATGAAGATGTGGAGGTGTCTGGGCCACAGGGTATCGGAACCGTTACCTATTCCGACCAATGGTATTTGGGCGGATTTGAGGGCGGCGCCAGCGCGCAACTTCGGATGTTTATCGACTTGTTGGTCACTACCGATGAAAAGCCTTTGCCGGATTCCTACATGAATGTTTTCCCGAATCCTGCTAAGGACGTGGTCAACCTGGGGCTTAAACTGGAAAAACCGACGGATGTAACCGTTACCATCGCCGATCTCACGGGGCGCACCATCCAGATCCAGGATAGATACGGCCTTACCAATGAAACTTTGACCTATGCATTGCCGCAACTGGCTTCCGGGACCTACCTGGCCCGTATTGCCACGAAAGAAGGAACGCTGACGAAAAAATTTATCGTGCAGAAATAAGTTTTTAAAGTTAAAAATTGGGTGAATTAGAGGCTTGGGCCGGTGTTTTCGCAACATCGGCCCATTTTGTGCAAATAAGTGGGCCTTCCAATTTTTTATTACTGTTATATTTGCCCCATTCACATTTCTAATACGTTAACCAAATCAATTAAGTATGAAGAAGTTTACACCGCTTTCAGCGGGGCTGATTCTTTTTGCCCTCCTACAATTTGTTGCCCTCCAAAACACATTTGCACAAACCAAAAACTCCGGCGTGACCATTCGTGTTACCGTCGCGGGGGTTTCTACTGATTTCGGCGAGTTCGAATGCGGCTACGGAGCAGCCGATTATGGCGGCTCGGTAACTGAAGATATTTGCGCGCCAATTGAATGGGGCCGGGATATCGCCGGACTCGATTCACTGGTTTGCGACTCTATTCCTGCGGGTTCGCTGACGGGTAAAATCGCCTTGCTTCGCCGTGGCGGTTGCCCGGTTGCCGCTGCGGGCGCATTTACAGCAAAAGCATTGAACGCTGAAAAAGCGGGTGCTTTGGCCGTTTTGATTGCCAACCATTCTGCTACTGCCGGTCAAACTGACTGCTACACCCAGTTTTTATACGGAAATGGCGCTGCAACGACCATTCCTGTATTTTTCCTGAGCCGTACTGCCGCCAATTTCATCAATAATGCGATCAACAGCGGACAACCTTTAGAGGTTTGCCTGATGCGTCCCGACGTATTTATGAATGAGGCATTTTACCCAGTTCAAAACGTGCAGACGCCGATCACACAAATTGGGACCGATACTTTCGGGTTTTCAGCTACGCTGACCAATTCGCGCGGTCTGGAACTCACGAACGTGAAAGTCAACGCAAAGGTATTCACAGCAGCAGGTGCGGAACTTTTTTCCACCACACTGGACATTCCTTCTCTTTCCGGTGAAGTGTCTGACAGCCTTTTCGTATTGCCTGAACGTTTTGCACCTGAACTGCCGATCGGTAATTACAGAATTGTTTATACCACTGAAAGTGACTCTACCAATGGCAGTGTGTTCAAGGATGTTCGTCGTTCTGCTTTCAATGTTACGCAAAACCTGTTTTCGAAAGACGATAATATTGTTTACGGATTCCGGCCGGGCACTTTGCCGGCAAATGGTTGGGCTGCAGGCAATCTGTACTCTATGTCTACCGGAGCGCAGGATAACTATAAAGTCATGACCGTTGAATTTGCCCACGCTTCGAATGCCGCAGAAAGGCCGATTAACCAAATCGTTTCCGATATTGCGCTATTCCGTGTAAACGATGATGTGGCGGCAGACTGGAACCTGTTTGAGGGAGATGACTACCAGTCACCCAGTTTTACCTGGATTGGTACGGGCGGTTATACTGCACCATCCAATGCAACCAGTTACCAGGTGCAACAGGTTACCATGCTGGACTTGGTTTCTGCTGAACCAGGCATCCTGCTGGAAAACGGCGCAGTGTATGTGTTGTCCGCTTTTTATCCTGACAGCAGCCGCTTTGCATTCCACGCATTCGACCCGGATGTGAATGTTGCAGGCCCATCAGGTATCAGTACGGTTACCTATTCTACACAATGGTTCCTCGGCGGATTTGAAGGCAACCCAAGCGCTGTTTTGCGCATGTACATCGACCTGGTAACCACTACGGACGAAAAACCGCTGCCGGATACTTACATGAATGTATTTCCTAACCCTGTAAAAGATGTACTTAACCTGGGCCTGAGCCTGGAGAAAGCAACGGACGTTACGGTTACGATTGCCGAACTTTCCGGCCGCACCATTCAGATTGAAGACTATTATGGGTTGACCAATGAAACGGTGACCTATCAATTGCCTCAATTGGCTTCCGGTGTTTACCTCGCTCGTATCGCTACGAAAGAAGGTACGCTGACGAAGAAGTTTGTGGTACAGAAGTAAGTTGAAAAAGGCAAAGGGCATAAAGCAAAAGGCAAATATTACCCGAGTGGTCTTTTTTTGCCCTTTGCTTTTTGCCCTTTGCCTTTTAATTCATTTCCCTGATCCAGTTTTTGATCAGCTCGACCCCTTCCTCGTGCATCAACTGCCTGCCCAGTTCGGGCATGCGGATACCCGGGTCGTTGTGCTCCATTCTGTAGAGCAGGATACTTTCAGAGGGTTTTCCTGGCACAATTCCATATTTGCGGTTGCCACTGCCCCTGCCTGCGGCGACGGGCGGTTTTCTAATTCCCAATTGTTCCGGGTCCTGCACTTCGGCGCCCAAAAACATACCGCTGGTACTGGCGGGGCCGTGGGGATTGTGGCAATGGGCGCAGTTGCCATCGAGATAAGCCCTGGCAGCACGTTCTGTATCTCCCGGTTTCCTATAGTCGCTTAAATAAGGAGATGTGGCAGGATCGAAACCCTCCGGCAAATCCAGGATTCCCCATTTTTGAAATGCGACGAGTTGGTTTTCATGGTTAGGCAGACTGAGGTTCAGTTGCCTGCTTGTGGTGCCGATGGGTATAAACTGGCCGTCGTAGGAATGACAACCTTTACACTGGTTGACGTTGGGAACAGTATAGGCAAATTCCTGTTTTTTGCCACTGGCTGTTTGCCAGGTAACAGGTGTGGTTGCGCCGGCCACTTCCAGTACCGCATCGGTTTGTTCCCGGTTCCAGATGTAAGCCAATGCTTTCCAGCCTTTTGTCTCTTTCAACAGCACACGGGTTTCGATAATACGCCGCCCTTTTTCAGGATGAGCGGCATCGTGCCAGTAAAAGAAATTTTTGATAATGGCAGCACCAACGGGGTATTCAAACGATGCGTCCGGGTGATACACCATTTTTGCGCCGGGAGGTAGCGAGATAAGCCGGGCCTTTTCAGCGTAATCGCTGAATAAAGGCGCATTTACCTCATAAGGGAAAACACCTGGCGCCGGTTGAAGATCGGCTAATGGGCCGGTAAAAAAGGCGTATTCACTCAGGCGTTGATTGATGCCGTGCCCTCCCATGTTGCCCTGCTGCTTTTTAAAGCCCGTAGAAGCCTGAAGCAAGGTTAATGCGGCAAGCAGCCCAAATGTTTTATAGTGTGCAGTCATAAGGCCCGATATTTTTACTGATTTTACCTTTAAATAGCCCCAGTTTATCGGCCCTGATATTGGCAAAAGTACCGTTTTCATTTTGCCGGATACAGATGCGGTAGGCTGCTTTCAGGCGCCCGTTGGTGTCTACCCATTCCGGGTTCTGGATACCGTCGTATAGAATATGCGGCACCTTTTTGCCAAATTTCCACCAGAAAATAAACCCGAGTTTGCTTTTCCAGGTAGGCATTCTTTTGCCTTCGGAGTAAATATTGTCGTGGATATAAATATTGGAAGGGTAGGGGTTGTAGGCGGTGTCTTTGATGGGATTTTCGGTGATGTAATAACTCATAATGGCTGTGGAAGCGGTTTTGTTTTCCCAGATTTTATTCTGGTAAATTTCCACGTCGTTGGTGGCCAGAATCATCACACCGGTGCCGGGAGGTACTTTGCCGACGATATTGCCTTTTGGTGCAAAGTTTTTGTAGTTGTTTCGGCCGATCAGGTTGTCGTAAACTTTTACATGACCACCGCGTTTTTTGAGCAGGTCGGGCAGATCGAACACAAGGATGCCACCGGTGTTGGCAAATGCCTGGTTTTTCCAGACCCATGCGTTGGTGGTGTTTTCGATTTCAATGCCGGCTACGTTGTTTTTCGCCACACATTCGGTCACCCATACACTGTCCGATTGTCCGACATAAATCCCCGCATCCGAGGCCCCGATCGCCGTGCAGCGTTCGATACGCACGGTCTGGCATTGCACGGGATACAATGCATACGAACCGTTGGAGGCTTTTGGTTTGCCGGTCCACCGGGCTGTAATATCCCTGAAAACCAAACCCTTCACCGATTGCGTTTTGATGAGGTCGCCTTTGGAATCTTCTACTGTAAAGTGTTCTAAAACAATGTTTTGCGCATTGGTGATTTTGATCCCTTCCGCGCCCTGGCTCTGGTTTTTGAAGGACAGAATCGTTTTGTCTTGCCCGGCGCCCCGAATGACGATATCGCGCTTGGCATCGAGCGAAAGGGTATTGCTGAGTACAATTTTACCGGCAGGCAATTCGATCACCGCGCCGTCTTCGGCGAGGATCAGTTGTGTCTGGATTTGTTTTTCCAGTTCGGCCTGAGCCAGGAGCAGGCTGCTTTTCCAACAAAGTAATACAAAAAGAGGTAAAAGATATTTCATGGTTTCTACTTTAGCGCATAATAAAAAGAAGAGATTCAACTATGTCGATCTGCCAAAATTGTGAAACGGCTTTTGAGGGAAAATTTTGTCACCAGTGCGGCCAGAAGGCCAATGTTAAACGCATCACATTCCGGTCGGTTTTTTCGGACTTGATAAAAAAAATCACCTTCTGGGACAAAGGACTGATGTACACCACTGTCAGGTTGTTGAAATCGCCTGGTAAAATGGCGCGCGGTTACCTGAACGGACACCGGGTGAATTTTACCAAACCCCTGAATTATATCCTCATCGTTGTCGCTGTTTCTGTGCTGGTATTTCCCAGGAAAGACCTCGATCAGGCCATGTCGGGAATTGCTCAGAACAGCCGAGCACTGACGCCAGGTTATATGGACTGGGTATTTTCCAACATCTCCCTGATTTACCTGATGATGATCCCTATGCTGGCTGTGGTTTCGAAGTGGTTCAACCGAAAAGCAGATGTCAATTACGCGGAACATTTTGTCTTCTATTGCTACCTGATGGCCGGTTGTACGATCATCACCATTCCTTTCACCATTGTTTCAAATATTTTTCACATCAATGCTTTGACCTTAAACCCGCTTGGCATCGTTCAATACGCTTGCTGGTTTTTGTTTTTTGCCTGGGGATATGTCCAGTTTTTTAATAAACAACACAAATATTGGGGCGGTATCCAGGGAGTATTGGTTTTGCTAATTGCCTATATCCTGTACATTCTTGCTTTCTCTATTCTTTTCGCAATAGCAATTGCGCTGGCTAAAATCCTGTTTCACATCGATCTCATCCCTCTAGCCGTGCCGGCTCAATAACGTTTCACTGACTCGATAATGTACAAGGGCCGGTTTTTGATTTCGCTGTAAATATTAGACAGGTAGATCGACATAATGTAGAGATTCAGGCAGGTGATGGCAAAAAATACCGACATCAGTACGACCAGGAATGCCCAGCCTGACAGGCTTTCGACCCGGTCGCCGAAGATGTCAATATTGGTGAGTTTTACTTTTACGGCATTAAAGACGGCAATACCGGCCACTACGACGGAAAAAAGAAAAATCCACAACAACATAGACCGTAAAAAGGTGGTGAAGGAGGTGACGGCCACCAAAGCCGTTCGGAATTGTTCGCCGAAAGTTGTTTCTGGTTCAGTGTGCAGCGGCACTTCGGTAGGCAGAGCATCTGTCTGGTAACCGACCAGCGCATAGTTTGCTTTCAGGTAGCGGCTGTTTTCCCGCAGGCGCAACAGCGAATTGAGCGCCCGCCGGCTGATGAGGCGTGTGTGGTGCGCCCAGGGGTCGATGCGCAGTTGGGAATACCTTTTCAGTATGTAATAAAAAATGCGGTACAGCAAGCGTTGCGCGAAGGGCAGATGGCGCTCCCTGGCGCGCAGGTAAACAATGTCGAAACCTTGCTGACTGCGTTCCCATAGTTGGGTAAGTACTTGAGGCTGCGCGGCAAAATCGAAATCAAAAATGGCCGTATAATCGCCGTTTGCCCGGTCAAGTCCGGCCAGTAGCGCATTGTCGCGGCTAACGGGCGTACTCAGGTTGAGCATAAAAATATTTTTCCGCAAATCCTCCGGAAGCGGGCGAATCACCTCGTCGATATCGGCTATTGCGCAATGGTTATTGACCAGGATAAACTCAAAATCGCTGAATTGCGCGGACAATTCCGCATACAAACCCGTCAGCCACGATTCCAATGTTCGGATGTGACCCTGCGATTGCAGCACAGCAATAACTGAAATAAAAGAATGTCGTACGTTACTCATAAAGTAGGTTTAGGACTTCGCACTTGCTAAAGCAATCCATCCGCCGATAAAACAAACGCCGCCCAGTGGAGTGACGGGTCCAACCCAGGCTACCGGTACCGCAAGCAGGTCGCGGCAGGCAAGCAGGTACAAAGAACCGGAAAAGAAGACAATGCCTGCAAAGAACAACCAGCCTGCACGCCGCAGCCAGGTATTTCCGGGGCTTTGCCGCAGCAATAAAGCTGTTGCCAGCAATGCTAGGGCATGGTAAAACTGGTATTGTACCCCTTTTTCAAAGATATCAATTTGGTACTGCGAAAGGTGCGGTTTCAGCCCGTGCGCGCCAAAGGCTCCGATGCCTACAGCCAGTGCGCCCAGGATAGCCGCGAGTTGTAAAAACTTTTTATCACTAAAATTCATAGTCAAAACAATTGATAATCAATGATTTATATAGTAATCGCTTTGAAGGCAGGTGGAAAAATTGCCGAAAAATCGGCTATTTCGCCACTAAAAACGCTCCCATGACTCATTTTTTTTCGCGCAGGCCCATTGCACTGGTTTTAGCGGCTGTTGTGTTGATACTCATACTGGTACTTTATTTCTCCGTTTCTGCCAAAACCAAAATCTGGCATGCCATTCCATCCGCAACTGCATTGGTTATGGAATTCAAGGGTTTTCAGCGTGTCGAACGGATGGCGGATCAAATGGCGGATTCGGGTTGGAAAGACCTGTTTCATACAGATATTATTGAAAAATGCCGGCAAGACGCAGCACGTGTACACCGATTGCTGGGTGCTCAAGCGACCGTCAACCATGCTTTTGAACAAGGAAGCATGCTCAGTGCATATTCGTTGAACGACGCTGACAGCCTCCATGCCTTGTTTGTCATGGAAATGGAAGCCTCTTTTGAATTGAAACGGGCGTTGATGCAAAATACCGTAACACAAAAGTACTTTCCGGCAACTTTTCACAAACATACACTTTATACCGTATGGTTCTCCAAAGAAGATCGGATGGTTGTTTGTCAGGTGGATAACCTGCTGTTGTTTTCCCGGTTTTCCTATTTGCTGGAAGAATCCATTACACAAACGGAACAACGCAGTTCCTGGTGGGCTAACCGAAAGTATGTCAATGAGTTAAATCCAGAAGCCCCTTTTCGGCTTTTCCTGCAACCGGAAGCGCTGGCGCATACCCTGCAAAAAAAAGTGAACCCCCTGCTGGATGATTTCCCAGATCTGATCAGTCAAAATGTCGAATGGCTGGGGTTTGCCTGGGATGGATTGCGCGTTTCCATGCTGGCCGAAACACAAGGATTTTTGGGTAAGATGTCGACCTGGGGTGCGGCAGCAGAGGGCAATATTTTTTCGGTCATTCCCAACCATACAGCGCTGCTGGTATGGGCCGGACTGGATGAGGTCAATGTTTTTTCCGATGCATTGGGTGGCGTTACTTCGGGCGATTTCAACACTTTTATAGCACCCTGGCTCGGAAAAGGGTTGGCGTTTGCGGTCACAGAGCCCCGCTCACCAGGGTTCAGAGAAGATCAATTGCTGTTCCTGGAAGTAAAAGACAGCGCTCTGGCTATGCAGCGATTGCGGGAGTATGGACTTCGGCAAGGCACGCTGCGACAGGAGACTTACCAGACTTTTGAAGTGTTCGAGTTTTTGAGTCCGTCCATTATTGCGCCGCTGCTTCATGGCAAGGGTGGTTTTCAAAACCCTGTTTGTACTATGCTCGATGACTACATTGTATTTGCTGCCACTCGTTCCGCTTTGGAAGTTTGTATCGATAAATATATTGTAAATCAAACACTTGTGAATACAACAGACTGTATCCAATTGCTTGGGCAACTCCCTCAGGGCGGTAAATCGTATCTTCTCATTAATTCTCAATTTTTCACTTTACTAAGCCAGAATTTTCTTAACAATATTTCCTTTCAATCAAATCAGGAAGATCTAAACAAGTTGGTTCGCACCGGTTTCAGTGGCATAGTGCTAAACAGTACGGAAACCGGCAAATTGTCAGCGCAGTGGACCACCCAGGCGCCATCCGCACAGGTTACACAAACCGGTATTTTATGGAAAACACCACTTGCAGCAGCGGTGACAACTGCGCCCAGTTGGGTGTCAGCCGCATCGGGCAATTTTATCCTGGTGCAGGATGTCGAAAACCAATTGTACTGCCTCGACGAAAGTGGCGCTATCCGCTGGCGCAGGCAAATGGAAGGCGCGTTGCTGTCATCCGTGCAGGGTGTGGGTATCCCGAATCAGCAGGAAGTATATTTTGCCTTCAACACGACCCGGCATATCTGGCTGCTAGATGAAAAAGGGCAGGATGTCGGTCGTTTTCCACTGGAATTGCGTTCACCGGCTTCCAATGGCATGATTGCCATAGATTTTGATAAAAACCTGAAATTCAATTACTTCGTAGCCTGCTCCAACGGGAATTTGTACGGATATGACCACAATGGCGGAGCACTTCCCGGATGGAATCCGAATAGTATGGTCGGAACAGTGACGCACCCTGTCCGCCATTTCCAACACGATGGAAATGATTATTTGATAGCGCTCAACTCCGCCGCACAATTGCATGTTTTCGGCCGAAACGGCCAACCCAGGTTTCCAAAACTTGCTCTGAGCGGTCGATTTGCAAGTCCGCCACAAGTAGACGACAATGCGCGCACTCCCCGTATCGTGTGTTTTAATACACAGGGAAAAGCCTTTGTTTGCAATACTGCGGGGGATGTATTTTCCCTGCAATTGGGTAAGGGTACGCAGAAAAGCCTTGGCGTTTTTGCCCCGATTAGCGGGGACAGCCGCCTGGATTACGCCGTGTTACAGGGCGCAAAACTTCAGGCTAGTGTTTATGAAGGGACTGCTCTTAAAACAGCATTTTCAGTACAAATGCCGGTGTCTCAGGATACGATCTTCGAAATTGAGGGCCGGCGTATCGGGTTGTTGTACAGGGAAAAACGTCAGATCTTTCTGGTCGACAATAACGGCAGTATACATCCGGATTTTCCATTGGCCGGCACAGGTCCGTTTGTAGTGCATTCCATAGGGTCAGGCAGTAAAGAATCTTTGCTCCTGGTGGGAAATAGTAACCAACTGTATGCGTACACGATCCGATGAGTTATACCTTTGCAGGACTAAACACTACCACCACGAGAGATGCCCACCGTACAGCCAATAAAACAAAAAAAGAAAACCGCAGAAAATCAAGCACTTATACCGAAACCAATCCTCGAGAAAGCCTTTCGCCTGATGGCGACAGCCAAGGCGATGACCGAACTCTATGAAACCAATTTCAAACTCGTAAGCAAATATGTGCACGCTACTTCCCGCGGGCACGAAGCCATACAACTGGCTGTAGGCATGCAACTGTTGCCCCAGGATTTTGCCTATCCTTATTATCGTGACGACAGTATGCTGCTGGGCATGGGGCTCCGGCCGTATCAACTGATGCTGCAATTGCTGGCCAAACGAGACGACCCATTCTCCGGCGGTCGATCCTATTATTGCCACCCTTCATTGAAAGAACCGGACTTTCCCAAAATACCCCATCAGAGTAGCGCAACAGGCATGCAGACCATACCGGCCACCGGCGCGGCTTTGGGCATCTGGTACAATGAACAAATCAAACGAAACCGCCAGTTCCCGCTGGTGTTGTGCTCCCTGGGCGATGCTGCCATCACGGAAGGGGAAATAGCCGAGGCTTTTCAAATGGCCGTGCTGAAAAAACTGCCCATTCTATACCTCGTTCAGGACAATGGCTGGGACATTTCCGCCAATGCCAGTGAAACACGCGTTGCCAATGCCGCCGAATATGCCAAAGGATTTCCCGGACTGGAAACGCTCAGTATCGAAGGCAATGATTTTGCTGCCTGTTGGTCTGCGGTACATGATATTTTTGGGAAAATTCGCCGCGAACGCCGACCTTTCCTGCTCCATGCGCGGGTACCACTCTTGAACCACCACACTTCAGGTGTCCGGAAAGAATGGTACCGGGACGACCTGGAAGAGCACCAGTCGAGAGATCCCTACCCGAAATTAAAACAGACGCTTCTGGATAACGGTTTTTCAAAAAATGAGGTTCCCGATATCGAGAAGGATGCCGTCCGACAGGTTGCGGCAGATTTTGAAAAAGCCAGAAATGCGGAAGACCCGCGCCCGGAAGATTTGTTTACCCATGATTTTGCACCGACACCTATTACGGAAGAACGCGGAGAACGAAGCCCTCAAAACCGGGAACCCAAAGTAATGGTGGACTGTGCGTTGTTCGCTATTGAAGAACTCATGCGCAAACACCCTGAATGCCTGCTATACGGACAGGATGTGGGGCGCAGGCTGGGCGGCGTGTTCCGGGAGGCCGCCACGCTGGCGGAAAAGTTCGGCGACCACCGCGTGTTCAATACTCCCATACAAGAGGCGTTCATTATCGGCAGCACCGCAGGCATGAGCGCTGTCGGATTAAAACCGATCGTGGAAGTGCAGTTTGCCGACTATATCTGGCCGGGACTGAACCAGTTGTTTTCAGAAGTGGCACGCAGTTGTTATTTGTCCAATGGGAAATGGCCGGTCAGTTGCATTATCCGGGTTCCCATCGGCGCATACGGCAGCGGCGGACCGTACCACAGCAGCAGCGTGGAAACAGTACTGACCAATATCCGGGGCGTAAAAATCGCCTATCCCAGCAATGGGGCCGATCTGAAAGGGCTTCTGAAATCGGCGTTTTACGACCCGAATCCTGTAGTCATTTTTGAACACAAAGGCTTGTACTGGTCAAAAGTACCCGGAACGGAGTCAGCCCGAAGTGTAGAACCCGATGAGGACTATGTACTTCCATTCGGGAAAGCGCGTATTGCTTTGGAAGCGGAGCAAAATCATATGGGAAAAGGAACATCCCTGGCTGTCATTACTTATGGCATGGGTGTACACTGGGCCCTCAATGCCGCAAGGGGCTTTTTTCCCGGACAAGTGGAAATTGTGGATTTGAGAACCCTGCACCCCCTGGATGAAGCCGCCATGTACAGCGCTACTCGACGACACGGCCGGGTACTGGTAGTGACCGAAGAACAGGTAAATAATTCCTTCGCACAAACGCTGGCCGCACGTATCCAGGAAAACTGCTTCGAATCGCTCGATGCGCCCGTGCGGACCATCGGCGCTGAAAACATGCCGGCGGTCCCCCTGAATGCTGTACTGGAACAAACGATGATTCTCTCTACCGACAAGGTAGCGGATGCCATAAGGGGTTTGCTGGAATATTGATCTGAAATATCCGTTTTTTATCCCCCAAATCCGTGTTCCTTAAGCCCCCGGCTTTCAGAATGCATAATTCACCGTCAGGTTGAAGCGGTAGGCAGGTATGGCCAGTCGGGGCGAATGTACTTTAACCCGGTCACCGTCGATGGCGGCCACCAGTTTCGAGCCGATTAAGGGGATATCTCCCACGGTTTCCTGCACTTTATCGCGGAAAGCAGCGATATCATTTTCCGGGTCGGTCGTTTCATAAATGAGTGTTGCCCGCATCAATTTCATATCGACGCCTACAAAAGTGGCATCGAGGGTCATGTGTTCGCCCATTCGAAACTGCCAGCCCAGCGAACCGCCTATACCGAATCCTCCGAACGCGCCGGTTACAGTTGTTGTGCCCTTGTTTTCCGGATTTTCGGTGATATGATCGAGCCAGATGCGGTTGTAGCGGGCGTATGGAGCGATGTAAAAACCGCGTGGCGCATTGTTCGCAAAGTAAAACCTGTTTTCGGCTGTGACGCCGAATCCGTAGAATTTATTGGTAGTGGTTGCGCCCTGTCCTTCGAGACTGACATCATTGCTCACCCAATTAGGCGCTTTGCTGCCACGCGGCACACCGACCAGAATGGACAGTGATTTGTTCTCCGCGTAAGCCCATTCTCCATGCAGGTTTAGTTTGCCACCAGGCGTCAGCAGACTGAGCGGCGCCAGGCCTACAACGAAACGGTGCTCCGGTTCGCTTGATCTTTTTGCCGAATAGCGGCGGTTTTGAGCAGAAACTGCTGTAGTAAGCAGCAGGAAAAAAAACAAGGCAGGTATTGTTGAAAAAAAAGTAGGTCGCATGTTGTGGTTGTCGTTAAGTGCAATGCTTAGAAAAGATGCACATTAACGGATTGGCTCGCCAGGCCATTGCAAGCGCCCACGTTAAGGCTTTACTAAAGTTTGTTTCCTGTATTTGTTTGCCTCTCTATACGGAACAGTAAATATACAATTGCAAAAAGCGACTATTTTGCTTTTATATAAGTGCCTTTCAGTCCAGCGATTTTGTATTCCGGAAGATCTCCTTCTGCACCGATGTTCCGGGTATTCCAGATGCGCAAAGTATCTCCACGAACCTGCCAGGCGACTGCTGTAGGGTCAGATTCTTTACCTTTTTTAACCAAATACATCAGATTGCGCTGTGGATTCTGGATAAAACCGCCGCCTATGCCGGAGGGCCAGGGTTCATAAGTATCGAAATCGCCAAAGCCGACTTGTGTGCCGTCCGTATGTAATTCGAGCAGTGCAGTCATGGCAACCTCACCTTTTTTAGGTAAAATAGAATAGTTTCCTGCGAGCCTTTTCCGCCCCAGATTGATCGTGACATTATCGATATTCGAAACATCGATATCATCCTGTGCCACGAAATCCGTCGGCCAACCTGTGTCCGGACCACCGGGAGGATCAATGTGCAATACCCCTGTTTTTTCGTCCCATTGTGCTTTTGACGGGTTGCCTTCAAACCCTTCGAAAACGATTTCTAGCGAGTTGGATGAGGTCACTTTAAATGTTCCGCGACCTGCATCGGAAAGACAGGCCGTCATCAAAAGCGAATCTTTTTGACCGAAAACCAACTCGCCACATGGCAAATTGGAGAGTGTATCAATGATATTGGTGGCAAAAAGGGCATCATTAAACGGTTTGGATACCCAGTATTTGTGTTTCAACATTGCCGATGGATCGGGGAGAGCCGGAGTCTGCGAGGTGGGAACAGGCTGGTTATTGCATGCTACCAGAACAGTAGCGGCAAACAATATTTTTACAGGTAAATGCATGAATATTTTTTTGAAATGATTTTGACAGCAAAGTTATCGCTTTTGGGAATTCAATCGAAAACTTATTGTTACAAGGTGTCACATTGTTGTTGCCAGAATCGTAAATACCCAGGATTTGATCAACTTATTGCTTGCAAATCAGTACAATCGGACTTGTTTTGATCTCGTTACTGACATGCCCCGCCCGATCTCGTATCGTGATCAGATACACCAGGGTATCTGTTGTAATCGACACAGATTGGCAGGCCGTCGGGATATCTCCCGTTGTATCGATACAGCAGGTAGAAGGTAACATGACGGATATTTCGCCGGAAATGCCGTTGCCGGCGCCTTGCGGATCCACATAAGGTAGTTTGCGTTCGCTCCCGAACTGGTCGCGCCCGTCCTTGAAAAAAATACTGGTCGTCGGGTCACTGTCGGGATAGCCCAGGTCACCGTCGCCGTCGGTGTAGGAAAATGTGACCAGTATGCTGTCGGGATTATTGGGTGCAAGTCCGCGCTGGCGCATGACCGACTTGGAAACACTTTTAAATTCAATGACAGGTTCTATTGGATAATCAGGCGGTTTTACGCAAAATTGCGCGGTAACGGCGGCAAATGCTGCCAGGCAAAGTATTCCGAGGAGACCGTTTTTCATAGCAATAAGTTTTATGCTGTAATTTGTGCCAAAAATTGCCTTTTTTAATGACAATGCAAACACCTGAACGATCAGATTTATTGCCAGCCATAGCAGATTTGGTGGATGAACAGTTTGAAAGGACTGCAATATCTGTATTTCATTACCAGGCGCGTTATAATCCATTGTATGCCAGATACCTGGATCTGCTGGGGCGATCTGCCTCTTCGGTCCAAACGCTGTCTGAAATTCCTTTTTTACCGATCCAGTTTTTTAAATCGCATGACATCAAGACGGGCGACTGGCCTAAGCAAACCACATTTCTGAGCAGCAGCACGACCGGACAGGCGCCCTCGCAACACCTGGTGCGCGATCTGGATGATTACCTGCACAATACCCGGCGTGGATTTTCGCAGTTTTACGGCGATCCTTCCGAGTGGTGTATCCTGGCGCTGCTTCCTTCTTATCTCGAACGAAGCGGCTCTTCCCTGGTAGCAATGGCGGATTACTTTATCCGGCTTTCAAAATACCCGGAAAGTGGCTTTTTTTTGCACAATTTATCCCAACTCAGAAACACCTTATCCGTTTGTCAATCAAACGGTTATAAAACACTATTGCTGGGTGTAAGTTTTGCTTTGCTGGATTTTGCTGAACAGTTTCCCATGGATTTATCCGGTGTAACTATTATGGAAACCGGCGGCATGAAAGGCAGGCGCAAAGAACTTACCAGGGGCGAATTGCATGAAACACTTCAATCTGCTTTTGGAGTGGAATCTGTTCATGCAGAGTATGGTATGACTGAATTGTTTTCACAAGCCTATGCCCGGGGCGGTAATGTTTTTCAACCCGCAAGCACCATGCGCGTAGTAACTACAGAGATCAACGACCCTTTTTGCCAAATCGCAGCAGGCCGAAGCGGCGTGCTGAATATCGCAGACCTTGCCAATCTGGATACCTGTAGTTTTATTCAGACTGAAGATGTTGGAAAAGTATTCGAAGACGGCAGTTTTGAAGTATTGGGCAGGCTGGATGTGGCGGAAATGAGGGGATGCAACCTGATGGTGGAATGAGTTATGAGTTATGAGGGATGAGTTATGAGTTATTGGAACATTTTTCATGGCATTCATTATTTCTAAGGCCAAGAAAAATGTTCCAATAACTCATAACTCATCCCTCATAACTCATCCCTCATTCCACTCTATAAACCCTTACCGCAAAACGCCCTTTTTCAATGTTTCCCATCGGCCCGCCGCCGCTCAGCAACAGTCCTGAAAAATGACCGAAAATGGTGTCATTCCGATAGGCATCGATTTCGATATGCAGATCATCACTTACCTCATTGGAAATACCGGTATAGTTTAAGGTGTCGCGGTGGCTGAATTCCACACCTCCCCATCCGAAATCTTTCATTTGTAAAACGGCATGCGCGGGTGTGTATGGGTATTCGCCGTTTGATTCGTCGAATTCAAAACCCATAGCGATACCCAGTGTGGGTCGGGTGGGGTGGTCCTGCCGCACAATTTCCACATAATTTCTGGATGGGCTGAACCAATTACTGAGGGTGTCCAATTGTTCGATAGCACGGCGCCCTTTTTGTCGCAAAACATCTTCTGAAGGCCGCATTGGATAGGAAAGCAATAAATCCCTGTCTTTAAAAGTACAGGAAATGCCATTCTCCCAAACCGGGAAAACTGTTGCTGAAAGGCAGGTAACAAAAGCGGAAAAAAGGATTAACTTAATGGAATCGGTAACCATGTCGCACAAAAATAGGGTATTCAATAGTGCGGAAGTAGGGAAGGTTTGAAGGTTGGATAGTTTGATGGATTGGGCTGGCAACCTAACACTTGAGTAAACAGATCAAACCATCAAACTATCCAACCTTCAAACCTTCCCTACTTCCGCGCTTTCATCAAGTCGCCATAAGTTCGGTAACCCGGCTGTACGGGCGAAGCAATAATGAAAATAGAAGCCGTTGTAAGCGATTGAATATCAATTGTTTGCTCCTCCGTTATCAGAATAAAATCGAATTGTTTTACGGTTTCACCGTTTATCTCTGCCTCACCTTCCAGCAAGTAAGCCGAGTAGATTTTTCCGGCTTCAGCAGTCAGGGTATGACCTGCATTATCCAGTTCAATTTTTTGGATTACAATGCCGGGAGTATCCATCCGAAATGGGCTTCCCGGACCGGCTAATGTTTCAATTTTTACGCCACCTGCAATCGTTGCAGGGAAATCATCGGCCCTGTAATCGTCATAACTCGCCGCCTGTCCCATTGTTTTTTCCAGGTTCGGATCAAACCAGATCTGAAAAATCTCCGCATCCTTGCTCATAAACTCGGAGTGGCTGATGCCGTTGCCAGCCCGGATAATTTGAACATCCCCGGCCTGCAGCGGGCGCCAATCCTTGAGTTTGGTGTCGTAATGGCGGATGTCGCCTTTCAATACGAACGAACAGATTTCAAAACCCTGGTGCGGGTGCAGACCAATGGTGCTGTCTTTTACTGCACGCGCATGCGCCCAGTAAAACAAATTGGAATACGGCCGTATGGAAGAGTGGTCCTGCGGAAAACCGATGGGTTTGTTTTCTACGATTTCACCACCATTAAATGCGCCCGAGCCTTGTTTTTCTTTAGGAATGATTGAGATTGGCATAGTATAAATGTTTCTTTCGTGAGTGGTGAGTCGTGAGTCGTGAGTGGTACTTTGCCCGAAATTTTAGTTGAAACTTTTGAGCAAAGTACCACTCACGACTCACGTCTCACGATTCACGCTTTCAATTTCTCAAGACTCTCTTCCAGTATGGCGATCCGTGTTTGCGCATCCGCCAACTTTTTTCGCTCATTTTCGATAACTTGCGCAGGTGCACCCGAGACAAAACGTTCGTTGGAGAGTTTGACTTGCACCGATTGAGCGAAACCTTGCTGGTAAGAAAGTTCGGTGCTGATTTTTTGAATCTCCGCTTCAATATCTATTTCCTGGCTCAGGATTACATAGTCTTTTTCCGTTCCTGAAATAAAAGACTTGGCATTGTCAGGTTCCGTTTCCGAGAAAGACAACTCGCTCAAATTGGCGAGCTTGACGACCATTTCTTTCAGGCCACTGCGAGTGTATAATGCTTCTGATATAGGGCCTGATTGACCGATGACTGCCAGCGGGTCGCGTGGTTTAATCTGGTTTTGGTTTCGGATTTCCCTGATTTTTCCGATTACATCCTTCGCCGTTTCAACTTGAGCAATCAATTCCTGATCAGCAAGCACCGCTTTTGGATAAGACTGCACACAACAATCATCGCCTTCGGCTCTGGTGCGCAGTTGGTGCCATATTTCTTCAGTGATAAAAGGCATGAATGGGTGCAGGGCCACCATCATTTGCGAAAAAATGTCTAGCGTTGCCTCGTATGTAGCGCGGTCGATGGGTTGTTCGTAACCAGGTTTGATCATTTCCAGGAACCAGGAACAGAAATCATCCCAGATAAAACTGTACAGACCTAGCAACGATTCACTTAGCCGGAACTGTTTAAAATCGTTTTCCGCTTCGATCAGTACTTGTTGAAATTTCTCCTGCAACCACCGCAGCGCCAGTTCATTTTTCCGCTTAATCTCTTCATTTTCAGGATGTTCTGTTATTTGCCATCCTTTTACAAGCCGTAGGGCATTCCAAAGTTTGTTGCAAAAATTACGTCCGTTTTCGCATAGTTTTTCATCAAAAAGAATGTCTCCACCGGCTGCGGCGCTCGACATCAGGCCATAACGCACACCGTCTGCTCCGAAATTGTCGAGCAATTGCAGGGCATCCGGCGAATTGCCGAGCGATTTTGACATTTTGCGCCGCTGTTTGTCGCGCACCATGCCTGTGAAATATACTGCCTGGAAAGGTTTTTCTCCTTTGTATTCGTAGCCGGCCATGATCATTCGGGCCACCCAGAAAAAGATGATGTCCCATCCGGTTACCAGCACATTAGTAGGGTAGTAGTAGTTGATTTCACCTTCCGGCTGTGCAAAACCGTTGAATACGCTGATCGGCCAGATCCAGGATGAAGCCCAGGTGTCGAGTACGTCTTCGTCCTGCCGCAGGTCATCCATTACAAGTTGTTGATTTCCTGTTTTTTGCCGCGCAATTTCAAGGGCTTCCTGTACGGTTGTGGCCACAAATACGTGCGTTTCCTGGCTGAGGCCCTCTGATTTCAGGTACCAGGCCGGAATGCGTTGGCCCCACCACAACTGCCGTGAAATACACCAGTCACGCAGGTTTTCCATCCAGTTGCGGTACAGGTTCTGAAAATTAGGCGGATAGAATTTGATTTCTTCTTCCAACACAGCCTTCAGCGCCGGGGCGCCGAGATCTTCCATTTTTACGAACCACTGGAGCGAAAGTTTGGGTTCTACTACAGAGTTTGTACGCTCCGAACGGCCGATTTTAGTCACATAATCCTCAATTTTCACCAGATTATCGCTCTCTTCCAGCAGGGCTTTCATGCGCTTGCGAGCCTCGAAGCGATCCAGGCCGACCAGTGGCGCATACGCACATTGTTCGCTTATTTTACCATCATCAGTAATGATATCGATGATGTCGAGATGGTGTCGTTGCCCAATTTCGTAGTCATTTGGGTCGTGGGCCGGGGTGATTTTTAATGCACCCGTACCGAGTTCAATGTCTACATAATCATCCGCAATAACCGGAATCGCACGGCCAATCAAGGGGATGACAACAGTTTGGCCCACTAATTTGCTGTATCGTGGGTCCTTTGGATGTACGGCGATAGCCACATCGGCAAAAATGGTCTCCGGACGTTGCGTTGCAATGGTGATCCCATCGGAGCCATTTTCCTTCTTATAATGTATATGGTAGAACTGCGACTGTTCTTCGGTGTACAATACCTCTTCATTGGACAACACCGTTTTTGCTTCCGGGTCCCAGTTCACCATCCGTTGTCCACGGTATAGTTTTCCTTTTTGGTACAAATCGATAAACACCTGGATACAATCCGCATAGTACTGCGGATCCATGGTAAATGCCGTGCGCTCCCAATCGCAGGAGGCGCCGATTCTGCGGAGTTGATTCAGAATGATTCCACCGTATTTATCTTTCCACTGATAGGCGTATTGCATAAACTCCTCGCGAGTCAGGTCCACTTTGCGGAGTTTCTTTTCTTCGCGAAGCCAGCGCACTACTTTTGCTTCTGTGGCGATGCTGGCATGGTCGGTACCAGGCACCCAACAGGCGTTTTTGCCGTCAAGCCTTGCTTTTCGGATCAAAATATCCTGAATAGTATTGTTGAGCATATGCCCCATGTGCAGCACACCAGTCACATTAGGTGGCGGAATCACAATAGTAAAGGGCTCTCTATCGTCGGGAGTGGATCGGAAATAGCCACGGTTTTCCCAGTGGGCATACCATCGGTCTTCGGTATCAGCAGGCGAGTAGCGGGTTGAAAGTTCCATGTGCAGTCAGTAGCAATCTGTGTGTTGTTTGAATGAAAAACCAAATTGGATCGCAAAGGTAGCACCGACTATCCTGAAAAAGAAAAAACCGGAGCGCGGGGGGCGCTCCGGTATACATAAATGGGATTAGGGTTGGGAATCATCCCATAACAATGAGGCGTGTTGTGGGCAAAAGGAAGAATGTTATATTTGGCGCGATTAAAATCGAAATGGTGTTTTGATTTCTGGATTAAAGGTGGCCAACCTCCCTTTCCTTATCAAAAAAGGAAGGTGGCCCAAGATTTGCTTTGGCCTTCGCTAGTCGAAGACCCAGGGGAGATAAACGAAGCAAATTATATTATTAATCAAAAAGATTATCTACGGGTAACGGGCGGGGGCCTGTTGAATAGTTCTTTGTTTTGTTTGGGGGCTAAGGATTTACATCGCTACCTATTATGAATTCTTCACCTTCGGTTGGTGTGATTGTTTTTTTTGTCGTTTCTTTTGAGGTTCCATCAATACTTTTAGAAGTCAGGAATGATTCAGAAGAGAAAAACAGGCTGAAAACAAGGAATATGATAGGCATGGCAGCGAATGATTTTGTGTTAGAAGTAAATCTTGACACAAAAGTCCGGCGCGCTCAGCCTTCAAAAAAGGACAAAGTTCCCCGTTTCAATCCGACCAGATTGATCATAAACGCTACGTATTTTGAATTTTTTTGCGTTTAAATGCTTGATTATGATTGTTTTACATTCTCCGAGTGTTCGTTTTGCTGTTCCATCGGCTTCAAAGTTTTTTTGTTAACTTTGTACCGATAAAACCAAAGGCGTTAGGATTGGTGGTGAATTATTTTCTATGCAAATATGATAGCAGCGGAAACCGCCAAACAAGGACAGTTTACCTAATTTCAATCCGGTCAGATTCGTAATTTTCAGGCTTAATCAATTGATTATCAAAATAATACACTATGGATTTTGATGTGCTAAAAGACCTTGTACAGACCATCACCCGCAATAAAATTAAAAATATTGAGGTGCTTGGCAACCCCGGACAGGATAAAAGTCGTGTGGAAATGATGTACGACGGTATAAGTTCTGGCAAATTCAAATCAGAAGAAGATGTCGCCAGGCACTTTTTTAAAAGTGATGCCAAAGACCCGAACTATAGGAAGCTAAAGAATAAATTGATCCGGCAGTTAGTCAATACAGCCTTTTTTGTAGATGTCAACCAACCTGCATTTAACGATCGCGCAAAAGCTTATTTTACAGCGTATAGGGACTTTGCTGCAGGTGTAGTCTTTATGACTAGAAATGCTGTCAAATCTGGAATTTATATTTTCCAATTAGTTTTGGAACAAGCTATAAAATATGAATTTACAGATTTGGCATCTGATGTTTCACGTATGTTAAGAAGAGAGTATGCAAGGGTTGGAGGTGATCACGAAAAAAACCAATATTATACTGGCCTGTACCGTAAATACGAGGAAAAAAGACGGTTTGAAACTTTGGCTTTGGATTATTACGAAACATTGGTTAGTTATTATCTTACAAGACGATCGCCAAATGATGAAATTCATCAAAGTGCTTCAAACTACTTCGAAGAGCTTATGCCCCTGGCCAAAATGGTTGACACATCAGCATTTTACAGTTATACTTATTATATTGGAATAATTAAACATTCTTCAATAAATGATATTGAAGGCGCCTTAAAATTAAGTGAAGAAGCTTTAAGTATCTTAGTGCCAAGAAAAAATACAAATCGAGGCACACTAGTGAATTTTACTATGCAAAAGATGGCTTTTTATAATCAATTGCGAATCACGGATAAAGAAGAGGTCAAAAAATTGTTAGATTATTGTTTGAATTTTTTGGAAGAAGGTGAATTTAATTGGTTTCGAGCACATGAAGTTTACTTTTACCATTGTACTTATTCTGCCCAATATGAAAAGGCTTTGGAAATTTATGAAAAAATCACAAAAGTTCCAAGTTTTGGGTTGTTGGATGGAAGTCATCACGATAACTGGTTGTTATTAGGAGGATATTTACACCTATTAGCAAAGTTAGGTGCGCTAGATTATTCAAAAGTTGAAAATATTGTAGGCTCATTCAGATATAGTAGATTTTTTAATGATATAGAGGTGCTGACAAAAGATAAAGAAGGTATGAATATCCCACTAATTTTATTATCTCTTTTATTTCACCTTGCTCAAAAAACATTTGATGAACAAAAGGATATTACTGTAGAGGCATTAGAAAAATATCGTCAGAGGTGGCTTTCAAATGATATGAACCGCCGTAGTGATAGTTTTTTGAAAATGCTAATTGCTTATGCAAAAAAAGAATATTCATCTGTAGCTGCAGAGAAAAAAATTAATAAAGAGTTTGATATTCTGAAAAGTGAAACACCACAGGTTGCAGGACAGAACTTTGCTGTAGAAGTGGTACCTTATGAAGCACTTTGGGAGTTACTAAATGCCAAATCATAGATAGCAAACAGTATGAAATTGATATTATTTAGTACAAAATGTCTTGACTCACCAACGGTTAATATTAGTCTACTCAAATAAAGAAGAAATCTTCATCGGTGCATTAAATTGATTGTTTTAATGCATTAAAATTAAATAAAATTGTAGGCCTATTGATTTTTTTTGGGTATCTAAGATTTCTAAACCCTGAAATAATACAATTAAGCAGATGGAAGGTACTATCGGGTTGCCGCTGCCGAAGAACAAGTGAAAAAGATTTTTTCCGATAGAAGGCCGTATTCGGTAAAAAAATGTATGCACCTGAATGGGGAAACCAGTAACCTGAAGCAGATACCAAAGCGACCGTATTGAAAAAATTTATTTAAATTGCTGCACCCAAGTCCGTTAAAGTTACTTGAATCTTAAATGGGTACGGGATAAGTCGGCTAAAATGGGGGTTCATACAACGATGCCTTAAGGCGTGAATAGACTATGGAATATTTTGCCCAGTTTTATACTTTTGCACCTCAAAATTTCGGATGTTCAAATTGTATTCCTATTAAGCAAAGGAAAAGACTAATCGCGCTAACTAGTTAAGGCTATGAACTTGCCTAACAATTTTAAATGTGTAACATCTCTAGATACCAGTCAGAACTTTTAGTATCCTTTGAAACAATCTAGGAGACATGTTTTTCGAATACGCATCTTCATAGCCGTGGCACATCGGGCTATATTATTATCCATATCAGTTTGTAAACAATAAAAACCATTAATTATGGAATTTGAAGTACTAATAGACTTAGCAAAAACAATTACTCGGAATAAAATTAAAAATATCGAGGTGCTAGGCAACTCAAGGGGAAAAAAGAACCGAGTAGAATTATTATATGATGGTATTATTTCCGATAAGTTTAAATCTGAAAGAGATGTGGTCAGACACCTTTTTAATTCTTATGACACTAGGAATCCAAGTTATTTAAAACTAAAAAACAAGTTAATTCATCAATTAATAAATTCATCTTTTTTTGTGGATGTGAATCAACCATCTTATAATGAACGCGCTAAAGCATATTATGCAGCACATAAAGATTTTGCAGCAGCTACTATATTAATGAGTAGAAATTCAGAAAAGTCTGGCCTATATATCTTTCAATTAGTATTAGAGCAAGCAATTAAGTACGAATTTATAGGTTTAGCAGCAGATGCAGCACGAATGTTGAGATGGAATTACGCTAGATCTTCCAGTGATTATGAAAAAAATTCACAATATACTGACATACATAGAAAATATGAAAAAATTCGATACTATGAAAACTTAGTTATGGAAGAATATGAAACCTTGATTAGATACTATACCGTGAAGCGTTCTCCTAATAAGGAGATCCATAACTATGCAACAATTTGCTTTAATCGTTTTTTTCCAATGCTAGAAAAAGTTAACACCTCATCCTTTCATTTTTATGTTTACAGCATTGGAATAATTAAATATTGGTCAGCAAATGATATCGAAAATACCTTGAAATTGTGTGATGACGTGTTATATATCCTAGAGTCTAGGAAAAATACTAATAGATCTACCTTAGTATCTATAAAGATACAAAAAATGGCATGCTATGTACACCTTAGAATAAATGATCATAAAACAATACAAGATCTTTTAATCTATTGTTTGTCGGTACATGAAGAAGGAGATTTCAATTGGTTTAGAGTATATGAAGTGTATTTTTATTATTGTATATATTTTTCAAGATATAATGAAGCCGTAGAAGTTTACAGTAAAGTAATTAAATCAATAACTTTTAACTTGTTAGATGGTAGTTTTCACGATAATTGGCTGCTTTTAGGTGGCTATCTTCATTTATTGGCCAATCTTGGTGTTCTGGCTTCAAATAAAGTTGAAGAAGTTGTAGGTCCATTCCGTTACAGCAAATTCTTCAACGAAAT
>JADLCC010000182.1 GCA_020847425.1 Saprospiraceae bacterium | reverse complement strand
GTTGCCACCCTCAACAATCTCAACCCCTCAACAACCTCAACCCCTCAACAACCTCAACCCCTCAACAACCTCAACAACATTGTCCGCCCGCGAACATCTGCGCCCCAAATAAACAAGTGCGCCGATCAATTGTCTTCTTACTTTCGTTTGACAAATAAAACAACATCCCATGCATATGAAATTCGTTTTTCCGCTGTTTGCAGCCGCGCTGTTCATTGTTTCCTGCAATTCTTTTTCCGGCAAAAATGCACCGGACAACAAATCCGTTGAATCGGCGCATCAGCCCGATCCGGTTGTTTACGGCGACCTGGATACTGCCACGTTCGCCGCAGGGTGTTTCTGGTGCGAAGAAGCCATTTTTGAAAGCCTGAAAGGAGTAAAAGAGGCGGTTTCGGGGTATTCGGGCGGCCACACCACCAATCCTACCTACGAAGAAGTGTGCTCGCATACCACCGGACACACCGAAACGGTGCAGGTGTACTACGACCCTGCCATGATTTCCTATCAGAGTTTGCTGGAAGTGTATTTCGGCTCACAGGACCCTACGCAGGTGGACGGCCAGGGCCCCGACCACGGTGATTCGTACCGTTCCGTGATTTTTTATGTGAATGAAACGGAGCGCAACCTCGCCGAAACGTACAAAAAACAACTGAACGACTCGGGCAAATATTCCCGACCGATTGCGGTCATTATCGAACCTTTGAAGGTGTTTTACATGGCGGAGGCTTATCACCAGAACTATGAAAAAAACAACCCCAACAATCCGTATGTTCGGCAGGTCTCTATTCCGAGGTTGAACCGGATGAAGGAGTTGTTCCCGCAATTGCTGAAGTGATCACCGGCAGCACAATCAAAAACCTTGCGCCTTTCCCCACTTCAGACTGCACTTCCACCCGCCCGCCATGCGCCTGCACGATGCTCAGCGCGCCGGCCAGCCCGAGCCCCACGCCGTTCAGTTTCCGGGAAAAATAAGGCTCAAAAATCCTGTTGATTTGTTCCTTCGCAATACCCGGACCGTTGTCGAGGATGCTGAAAACAAAGGTGTTGTCCGTATGTTGGGTGCTCAGTTCGAGCACACCAGTGTCGGTTTCCACAATTTCCACGGCATTGATGATGATATTCAGCAGCGCGATTTTGAGTTTTTCCGCATCGGCCTGGATAAGCGGCGGATCGGGAGCATAGTGCCGGTGCACCGCAATTTTTTTGAGCGCGATGCGGTCGGCTGCGACCTCCAGGGTTTGTTCGAGCAGCACATGCGGGTCGATGGGCCGGAGTTGTAGTTGTCCGGTATTGCTGGATTGCAGCAGGTCGGTTACCAGTTTGCCGATGCGCTTGCTGTTGCGCCGGATAATTTCGATCAATTCTGTGAGTTCCGGGTCCCGGTTATCGCTTAGCAATTGGCCGACCGACAGGTCGATACTGGTGAGCGGGTTGCGGATTTCATGGCCCAACATGCGCATAATTCGACCGGTAGAGGCCATTTTTTCGGCAATCAGCAATTCCTGTTCGGCTTTTTTGCGTCGGGTAATATCGTGCAGGATGGCTTGGAAAAACACTTCTCCGGACCGGGCCGGCAAATGGTGGAAAGTACTGGCAATCACCACCGTTCGAATATTTTCATCGGCGGTGATGAGGGCGGCTTCCAGGTCGCGGACGCTTTCCCGGTCGCCTATTTTTTGCGAAAAATGAAGTTTAAGTGATTCATTTTCAAATAGATCCGCCAGTTTTTTCTGTAACAAACTTTCTTTTGAAAAACCAGTCAGTTGCAAGGCAGCGGGATTGGCATCCATAAACCGCCCTGCTGCATCCAGCAGGCAAATAGCGTCCATAGACCCTTCAAAAATGCCTCTGTATTTTTCCTCGCTTTCGCGCAGCGCCTTTTGCGCCGCCGCCCTGCCGATGCTGTAGCGGATACTGCGTTCCAGTTTTTCGGGTTCCAGGTCGCCTTTTACCAGGTAGTCGGCTACGCCGAGCCCCAATGCTTCCGTATCGATCGTCACGTCGCCCCTTCCGGTCAGCATAATGATCGGTGTGTGCAGCCGCAGGTCATTGGCAATGCGCAACAAATCGAGTCCGGTGCGTGCACCAAGCAGGTAATCGAACAAACCGATATCAAATTGCCGCTCGTTCAGCAGGAACAATGCTTCGTCGTAAGTGGCCGCCCAGGTCACCTCGAATTGCTGTTCCCGGATGTCGCGCAGACATTCCATGGTCAGGAAATAATCATCCTCGTCATCGTCTACTAACAGGACGGTAATCATGGGCAAGGCGGATTGAGTTTGAAAGTTGAGGTTGTTGAGGGGTTGAGGTTGTTGAGCGTTGAGGGTGGTTAAGGGGCGTTAAAAAGTCGTAAAAAGTATATTTAAAATATTGAAAATTAATTAGTTGGTTGAAAATTTTCACAATTTTTGAACCCTCAATACAACTCAACGCATGAGCAACCACCCTCAACAACCTCAACCCTCAACCCCTCAACAATCTCAACCCCTCTCCTCAATTCCCCTGTTTCAAAGGCAGCACCACCGTAAACAGCGCACCTTTACCTTCCAGTCCATCGGCAAAAATGGCGCCCTGGTGGTTGTCTGCAATTTTTTTGCAAATAGCCAGTCCTACGCCCGATCCGCCATACTCTGAGCGGCCGTGCAGGCGCTGGAAAATGGTAAAAATACGTTCCGCATTGGATTGATCGAAACCAATACCGTTATCCTCTATTTCGATAATGCAGTAGTCTTTTTCAGGCAGCAAGGCATAATTTTCCGGCAATTCAGTGCCTGCTGCCAGCCTGCAGCTTACTTCTACTTGCGGCGGCCGGTCTTTATGCGCAAATTTCAGGGCATTATTCAGCAGGTTCTGGAACAACTGACGCATCTGGCTCGGGATGGATTCGATGACCGGAAGAGAATCCGGCAAAGTGATTTGCGCTTTGGTGCGTTCTACCGTATCCATATCGGCCAGTACATGCGTAAAAACACTGTTCAGGTCGGTCAGTTCAAATTTCCGGTCGGTTTGTGTGGACCGGGAGAATGTCAGCAGGTCGTTGATCAGGGTTTCCATACGTTGCGCGGCATTGTTCATGCGCGAGATGTATTCTTTCCCTTCGCCGGTGAGTAATGCATCGTATTTGCGGGTTAAGCGTTCGCCGAAAGACATGATTTTGCGCAATGGCTCCTGCAAATCATGCGAAGCGACATAGGCAAATTGCTGTAGTTCGCGGTTCGAGCGGTCGAGTTGCTGCACCCGCACTTCCAGTTCGCGTTGTTTTTTATTCAGTTCGCTCACGTCTTTGAGCAGCAACACACCCACCACATTATCGGGTTTGCCGTCGTCGTCATGGCCATCCGAATAAACGCTGGCTTTATAAATCCGGCCATTGATTTCGCGTTCCACATCGGCGCGTTCGCCGCCGAATACTTTGGAAACATACTCGCCCAGAAAAGTAAACGCGTTGTTTTCAAACAAGTTATTCAGGTTTTTGCCCATCAGATCGCCTTCCAGGTCGAGCCGTACAAAACGGGGCACCCCCTCACTGAGCAGGATGTTCAAATTTTTGTCGAACAGGATAATCTCATTATCGGCGAGGCTGTTGGTGAGCGATTTATACAGGCGCATCAGGCGGCGTTCGGCAAAAGCGGATTCTTTCAACTCCGTGATATCCGTCAGCGCGATGGATAGTTGGTTGTCCGTTTGCCTGGTCGAAGCCAGTACCCAGCGGTTATGGTCATTCAGAAAAAAATGGATGGAATCGACAGATTTGTTGCTTATTTTTTCGGCCACGTCCGCAGGAAAAAACTTGTCCAGCGGCATACCTTCTATTTTCGAGAACCCGAGCAGTTCGGCAGCTGCGGAATTTGCAAGTTTGCAGTGCCAGGTTTTATCTACCGGTGAGGGTTCCAGTAACAGGAGGCCATTGGGAGTAATGTCAAATATGTTGCGTAAATAGTCCATTCATTACTGTATGTTATAAGCTTTCAACTTGTTGTACAATGTTTTCCGGTCGATGCCAAGCGTTTGCGCCGCTTTACTTTTGTTGAAGCGCACCTCCTGTAAAACCCGCATGATCATATCATACTCGGCGACATTGGCTGCGGCTTTCAAATCTGTTTTTTCAGGAATCATGTGTACGACATGTTGTGGCACTGGTGGCGCCGATACCGCTGCGGTCCGTTCAGCCGCTGCAAATTGTGCGGGCGGTTCCCAAATGGGCTGCTCCCTTGCGAGCGACTCGGCAGGTCCGGGATCGTCGATCGTCAGTTTGTGAAAATGCGTGATTTCAAATGGTAAAGCCATGGCTTCCACACGGGCGCCGTCGGTCAGCAAAGCGGCGCGTTTGATCACGTTTTTTAATTCGCGCACATTGCCATACCACGGATAATGGGTGAAAATATGTGCAACATCGTCAGAAAACCCCTGAATGGGTTTGTTGAGTTCACGTGCTGTTTCCTGCAAAAAATGTTGGGCAAAAGGCATGATATCATCACTGCGTTCGCGCAGGGGCGGCAATTCGAGGCTGAATTCGTTGAATCGGTGGTACAGGTCTTCCCGAAACTTCCCTTTTCGGCAAGCGGTCAGAAGGCGTTCATTGCTGGCTACGATGATGCGCACGTCGAGGGCGATTTCCTTGGCCGAGCCGATGCGTTTCAGGCGGCGCTCCTGCACCACCCGAAGCAGGGATACCTGCACGTCGTAGGGCAGGTTGGAGACTTCATCGAGAAAAAGGGTGCCGCCATTTGCAGCCTCGAAATGGCCGATTTTGGTACCCAGCGCCCCGGTAAACGACCCTTTTTCATGTCCAAAAAGTTCGCTGTTGGCCAAATCCTTGGAAATAGCCCCGCAATCCATAGCCACAAAAGGCTGGCCGGCGCGGGTGCTGCGGTCGTGAATCATCCGTGCGATCGATTCTTTTCCCGACCCGCTTTCTCCATATAGTATAACGCTGTAATTGGTAGGCGCCACCAGGTCGATCTGTTTGTACATGGCCTGAGCCGCAGCACTTTGGCTGATGATGTAGCTGTTGCGCGTTGAAGTAGGGGAAGATCTGGACGGACCGGAAGCGGCTACCGGGTTTTGAGTATGGGGCAGTACTTCAGCGGCAAGGGCATTTTGAATGCTGAGCAGAATTTCATCCGGGATAATGGGTTTGGTGATGTAGTCCACTGCGCCCAGTTTCAGCACATGAACGGCCATGCGGATATCGGAATAACCCGTCATGACCAAAACGGGAACATGCGGCAGTTTTTGCCGGAGTTGCTGCAATACTTCAGAACCATCCATATCGCCCAGCCGGAAATCCGTCAGGATGAGTGCGGGTGGGCGAGCCTCGGCGGCGCGGATACCTTCATGCCCGGTATTCGCCGTTTCTACCTCGAAACCTTTACGGCTCAGGAAACGATTCAGCAGGGTGCAGATATCGAGGTCGTCGTCTATAATGAGTATTTTTTTCATGTTTATCCGGTTTGGGTTTAAATTCATCATTCATCCCCGTCGTTTAGTAGCAATGGGTATATGCATGGCATCCCGGTATTTTGCAACCGTTCGGCGCGCCAGTTTGTACCCTTTTTCGCGCAGCATATTACAAATGTCCTGATCGCTGACCGGCTGCTGTTTGTTTTCAGCCGCTATGATCTCGGCAATCAGGTTGCTGATTTCTTTATTGGTGACCAGTTCGCCGTCCGTTTTGGCCATACCCTGCTGGAACAGGTCCTTGAGGTGGATGGTCCCGAAATCGGTGAGCGCGTATTTCAGACTGGTTACCCGTGAAATAGTAGAAATATCGAGCAGAGCGATCTGTGCTACGTCTTTCAGGATCATCGGGCGGCGTTTTTTGGGGTCGCCGGTGAGAAAATATTCCCGCTGAATTTGCACGATCGCCTGCATGGTGACGAGCATGGAGTGTTCGCGCTGGCGGACCATTTCGACAAACCAGGTAGCGGCGTCCACTTTGGAACGCAGGTATTGCATGGCGGCTTTTTCTTTTTGTTTCGGTTTGCCGGCCTGCATGGAATGCAACATTTCGCGCATGTGGCTGCTGACGTGCAACGCATCGCTGTTGGCATTCGGCAAATAAACCTGCAAGTGGCCGTCTTCGTCCTTTTCGACCACAAATTCGGGTATAATATTCTGGTTTTTAGCCAGTTCTGTGGTTTGCCCAGCCACCGGGCGGGGGCTCAGTTTTTTGATAAAAGCGGCGGCGGCACGTATTTCCTCCGGGCTGACATTCAGACTGCGCGCGATTTTTTCAAAGTGATGAGCCGCCAGTTCGTCGAGGTGATCCTGGACAATGCGAAAAGCCAGGTCGGCATTTTCAGAACCATGTGGAAGGTTTTCGAGTTGTAACAACAGGCACTCGCGCAGATCGCGGGCGCCGATGCCAGCAGGTTCCAGCGATTGTACCGTTTCCAGTTCGGATTCAACTTCCGACACTTCTACAACGATACCATGTGCGAACGACAACATGTCTGCCAGATCGGCAATGCTGACGCGCAGATAACCATCGTCGTCGAGACTGTCGATGATGTAGCCGGCAAGCATTTTTTCGCGGGGCGGAAGTTGGAGTACGGTAACCTGTGCCTTGAGTTGTTCGCGGAAATCGTAGGTCTGTACAAGTGTTTGCTGGAAAGTTTCTTCCGTATTGTTGTGCGAAGCAGTGCCGGCAGCGGTATAATCCGGTGTGTCGTCCGGCTGATCGTCGCGGTGGTATTGTTCGATAATTTCAAATCGCTCCAGGTCTACATCTGGTTCGTGTGCGTTATCATTTTCGAGCGGCGTTTCTGTTGTTTCGGGGATAAGATCTGCATCTGGTGCCTCGTTTTCGAGGGCAGGGTTTTCGAGGACTTCATTTTCGATACGCTGTTCCAGTTCGAGGGTTCCCAGTTGGATAAAATGAAGCAACTGAATCTGCTGCGGGGAGAGATTCAAGGTTTGTTTTTGGCCTATTTGCTGGTTTTGCCGTATCATGCACAGATGTTTTCCAAGTTGTAGAACTCTTTACACACTTAAAAAGTTGTGCCCGCCCCATACCGGGGAGTTTTGGGGAAAACAATGCCCGTAATAGGGATGAGGGATGAGGAATGGCCCGGCTTGGGATATGGACCTTCCTCATCCCTGCATCCTCATCCCTCAATCCTCATACCTCAATCCTCATCCCTCATCCCTATTTATGCGCAAACAAACCCTCCAATTCTTATATGCTTCGCTGGCCGCCGCAGTGCTGCTGCTGCTGAGTATCGGAGTGTTTACGTTTCGATCGCTGCGCAGTTTGATCGAACAAAGCGATGCGATAGCGCATACCAATAAAGTGCTATTTCAAACGGAGGAAGTCATTTCTACGATGAAGGATGCAGAAATCGGGCAGCGTGGTTTTATCCTGACACATGACTCGTCTTTTTTGAAGCCTTACGTGGATGCTACCCAGTACCTGGGCCGGCAACTCAAATTGGTGGATTCCCTGACCAATTTCCGCCCGCAAGTGGTCCAACGCCAGCGCGTCCGACGGCTGTTCTATTTTGCACAACAACGCGATGCCCATATCAAACAACTCCTGGCGGCGAGCCTCGAACCCAACCGCCCGGATTACGACCTGCGGCTAATTGCCTTGCTCAACCGGGGCAAAGCCACCATGGATAGTGCCCGGATCGTAGTAGATAGTTTGCAACAAACGGAAAAACTACTGCTCGAGGAGCGCATCCACCATAAAGACCAGTTGTCGGCCAACACGCTGGGCCTGTTTACCCTTATTTCCCTGCTGGCCGTCCTGATGTTTTCCCTGGCGTTTTATTTGCTCATTCAGGAAATAAGGAGGCGGCAGAATTACGAGCGGCAGCTGGAAAAAACGGTGTCGGATTTGCTCCGGACAAATCAGGACCTGGAACAGTTTACCTACGTGGTGTCGCATCATTTGCAGGAACCGCTGCGCAAATTGCAGACCTTCAGTACACGACTGGTGCAGAAACACGCCATCGAACTGGGCGATAATGCCCGTTTCCTGATGGAACGGATGGGCAGCACAGCCAATCAAATGCAAACACTTATGGCTGATTTGCTGGTCTATACCGGATTGGGACTGCATGGAGATACCACCGATTTCGAAGTGCAGGACCTGGCCGTTGTATTTCAAAAAACGGTCGAAAACCATGAAAAACAGTTGAGCGCCGCCAAAGCAATGGTTCAATTCGACAAGCAATCGTGGCCGGTACTGGGTGAAATGGAACAACTGGAATTGCTGTTCTCCCATTTGCTGCAAAATAGTTTGAAATTTGTGGTTGAAAATCAACGCCCACATATTTCTGTTCATACCTTTGTTATAACAGGCGAACAGATGCCTTTTGCAACCCAAAGTCAGCACGACGAACGGTTTGTAAAAATCGTGTTTACAGACAATGGCATCGGAATCGATATGCAATACCAGGATAAGGTGTTCGGACTTTTTCAACGTTTACATACTGCTGATAACTATCCCGGTACCGGTGTCGGACTTGCGGTATGTAAAAGAATCGTAAAACGCCACAACGGCTATATTCATCTTGCCGCAACGGAAGTGGGTGCTGCTTTTCATATTTATTTACCTCTTGCAAACTAAAACATGCCTTTGATCTCACAGCAACAAAAAGCGGTAATCCTGATGGCGGATGATGATGCGGATGACCGTTACCTGGTGCAAGTCGCATTTGAAGAAAATGATATTCAGTGCGAGTTGCTTTTTGTGGAAGACGGAAGTGAAGTGTTCGATTTTTTGATGGGGCAGGGCAAACACGAAGAAAAAGGAAGTAAAATCCCCAATTTGATTCTCCTGGACTTGAACATGCCGAAAAAAGACGGAAAACAGGTGCTACAGGAAATTAAAGCGCTGCCCGCATATCACCATATTCCTGTTGTGATTTTTACGACCTCCAAATCGCCTGAAGATGTACGCCAACTGTACAAAATGGGCGCCAGCAGTTTTATCAGCAAACCTTCTTCTTTTGATAAACTCTCGGAGGTTGTCCGCAATATTGGCACTTACTGGGTGGAAACGACGATGCTGCCTTAGATGGTTGAGATGTTGAGATTGTTGAGGGGTTGAGAGGTTGAGGGTGGTAACTCAAAGCCTGAGTCACTACCCTCAACCTCTCAACAATCTCAACCATCAACAAAAAAAGCCACGCAGCGGAAAAACCTTTTTTACAAGGCCAATCTGCTACGTGGCTCGAAATCTGTCCTTAATCAACTGTTTTTAATTCGTTTTCAAAACGAATCTGGTATCCTTACGACACACTATCCTTGATATTATGGGCCGTTTTTTTGCCGTTGCTCATTGCCGTTTCGAGTATTTCTTCCGAATCGTCGACAAACTTGGAAGACTTGTTTTTGGCTTTGTTCCACAGCGACTGACCTTTGGCGATGATGTGGCGCATAAAGTCGTCGAGTTCTTCCGCAGCGACACCAACTCCCATTTCGGCTTTACCTTTGGTTTTGTACCAGGTTTTTTTGCTGTCTTCAATGAGTTGATCCACAGCATCAGCCGATTTGCGACCGGATTTGAGGATTTGTTTGCGGGTTTCTGCACCCGATTTTGGTGCGAGCAAAACACCAAGAATTGCGCCTGCTGCGGCGCCGGTCAATACAGCAGCTAATAATTTTGAGTTAGACATGGTCAATTTTATTTAATCGGTAAAAAAAATAGGTTTAATGTATTGTCAGGTTTGAGTGGTTTGAAAGGGTTTGATGGTTTGAAGCCTTCGCTTTCAGGCACTTGCACCAGCCTTTTGTTCAATACCACTCTGTGTTGACTACACATCTTTATATTAAAACCTTGTGCCGACCCGAAAAGACTGAAAAACGCCCCAATCGGCACTGTATATGGGGAAAAATGGGGAAAAGAAACCACGCAAAACCTTTCCTGGATCTGGTATGGGAATTTTAGGGTTGGTGGTAACCTCATCCCCATTTTTTAATCATGCTAATTATGTACCGCAACAAAAAATTACTCATTGTGGAGGACGAAGCAGATGCCAGCCTGCTTATAGCACGGCTGCTCCGTCATAAGTTCGCTCAAATCGAGTGCAGCTCTTCCATTGCGGAGGCATTGGGGAAAGCCTCCCTTTTGCAGCCCGATGTTGTTCTGTTGGATAATAACCTGCCCGATGGCTTTGGAATCGACCACATCAGCGCATTTAAAAACTTCGGCATGCAGCCCGTTCAGGTGGTGGTGATCAGCGCCCTCGATATCCGCTCGGAAGCGCTGGCTGCCGGTGCCGACGATTTTATCGGCAAACCGATTGCGGTGGGGGATTTGCCCTGGTGAATAGGCTAATGAGATGGGGGATAAAAAATGGCACACGGATTAAACGGATGAGACACGGATTTTTAGTTTTAAAATCCGTGTCTCATCCGTTTAATCCGTGTGCCATTTGCAAAAATCTAAAAGGCCGCCCCGCTTTCGGGACGGCCTGCAAAACCAAACTTACTTGTCGTCGGACTTTAAATCTTCGGATATGTTGTCTAACTTCTTGGCGACACTCATTTTAAAGCCGCTCCAATCGTCTTTCATGTCTTCGCCGACACGCTTCAGGTCGGCATTCAGGTCTTCCCGTTCTTCTGCGAGTTTTTTACGGCGTTCCTGCCAGCGGGCTTTTTCTTTGGCGGAAGCCTTCTCGATTTTCTGGTCGATCTCCGCTATTTCGCTATCTATTTCGCGACCGGTTTGTTCCAGCCTCTTGCTGAGTTCGTCGCGCTCGGCTTTCAGAGCCTTAGCCATGTCTTGGCCTGCGTCTTTGAGGTCATCCTTGGCTTCCTGCACGTTTTCTTTGGCGTCCTTGCGTTCCTTTTCCGAGGAACTGGTGCAAGCCGTCAGGAAAAACAGCGTAGTGGTACATGCCAGTAAACCGGCAATTATGAGTTGCTTCTTCATTATTTTGTCTGGAAATGGTGATAAAAAATTGGGTTAGTGTGTCAATAACTCCCGAAGCCGGGAAAGCAAGTGCCGGAGAAGTGGTGCTTACCGGCACTGCTTTGCCTGGACTTTGGAAGAATTTCCTGGATGGTTCTTGGTTGTGGTACCAACACTTCTAAAAACTACAGGCCACCCGCTTTTTGAGGTATTATTTACCCAACTTGTCGCAATACTGTAGAGAACAGGGCTATTTATGACATAAAACCTTCTTTTTTCAGCGCCGTTATTTGTGCCAGATGATGGTCATCGTGGTCGGCAGTGAAAATAAACAGATCGAGTATGCGCATGGGCGTTTGCAACCTGGGGTGCAGGGCCGACCGGAACACATCTTCTTCCTGCAATCCGGACAGGAGGGACATGGTTTCAGTGCGCAGGGCCGTAAACTCCGCGATCAATTGTGGGAGGCTTTTGAGGTTGTGGTTGGCCAGATCCGTTTTGGTATTGGCCAAGTCAGTAGGTGTCAATTCTTTTTTACCCGCAAGAATATCGTGTGCCCGCGCTTGCCACAGGGGTTCGAGATCGGATAAATGGCCGATGTTTTCTGCAATGGACCATTTGCCGTCGGGTTTCCAGACGGCTTTTTCTGCGGAAACACCCTTTATTTTTTCCAGCAGCCGCAAGGGCGTGCCTTCCAGCCGCTCGATGATGCCGGGGAAAATATTTTGCTGGGTGCTGAAATCGAATTTCCGGTCAAACCATTTGATCTGTTTCATGTGCCGTTATTGGTTATTAGTTATAAGTTTGCGTACTACCTGACGATCCCTTTTATGGAAAACACTACGCCGAATCCGCCGCTTTGTTCAAATTGCAACCGGGAATTACCTGCCGCAGACGTTATTTTTTGCCCGCATTGCGGACAAAAAAACAGCAAAAGCAAAGCGAGCATGCGCGAGTTTCTGACCCGCTTTTTTGAACATTTTACACATTTGGATAATAAATTCGTCCGCACGGTGCATGATTTGTTTGTGCCAGGCAAAATGACGGAAATTTATTTTCGCGGCAAACGCAAGCGGTACCCCAATCCTGTGCAATTGTTTTTTATTGTAATGTTCTTTTTTCTGGTGGCGGCTAATCACTACAGCAACCGCGCCATTCGCATCGGTCCTTCCAGTGAAACATTAAAAGATCAAAAACAATCGGGCGACGAATTTTTCCAGGTGATCCGGCAACAGGCCAATAGGTTAAGACTGCGCCAACTGGTGGATAGCCTGCCGGCAGATTTCAGGGATGCACATGTTCGGCAGGCTATAGATTCACTGCTCCTGCTTTCCAACGATTCTACCCTGCGCAAATACCAGCAGACCATGCTGGCCTCGGAAAGTAACGACAACGACACTTCAAAAACGACCGGCAAACCGGAGACGGAATACTGGCGGCGCTGGCCCGATCTGGATTCGATCAACCTGCATTTTGGCAACAACAGCTACAACCTGAGCATCCCGGACCTGGCCTGGCTGACGGAAGATGAACTGGTGGAAAAATACAAGGTCGATAATTTTTTAGATCGCCTGATGATGAAACAAAGCATCAAAGTGATCCACAACCCGAACGGTTTGACAAAATCCTACTTCGGGTCGTTTTCGTGGACGATTTTGGTGCTCGTAGGCGTGATTGCCGCCTTTATGATGCTGCTCTACCGGCGTCAGCGTCGCTATTATGTTGAGCATTTTGTTTTTATGATGCACTGGCACAGCGGGGTATTGCTGCTGTTCGCTTTCGTGTTGCTGCTCGGCAGGTTTGTCAGCGGAATGGGCGTTTTATTCGGCCTGACGGCTTTTTGGGCGGGTGTTTCCCTTTTCTGGGCCATGCGTCGTTATTACGGCGGCAGCATCCTTGGGACCATCTGGCGCTGGCTGGTTTTTTTCTTTGTGTACAACCTGGCCTTTGCAGTGGTGTTTGTAGCAGGCTTGTTGATCGTATTGGTGCTGTTTTAGCAAAATGAAGTCGTACAAGTGTGTGATGAGCGCTTGCTCCAAGTCCTTCTCATAATAGGATGCTTCCCGCTTCAACCCCAAAAACTCCAACACCATGGGGTCTTTAATGATTTCCAGGGGTTCAGTGGGCATTTTTTCCGCTCGTGCTACCTGGAGCACAGATTCCACATCGTTGCTCAATAGCAGCCGCTCGAATAATTGGCTGTTTACCTGCCGCTCTAATTGGCGGGCTGACCAGTTGTTTTTGACAGATTCCGCGATATAAAATGCCCGTTTATCTTTATTTTCAATGCTAATGAGCACTTTGTATTGTGTCCAGTTCAATTGCGTCCGCAGTGCGGACGCAATTGGGAAGATGCGGTAAAACTGCCTGTAACGTTCCAGTTGTCGAACAGAAAACCCGCTCCCAAACTGTGGCTGAAGTTCCTCGGCCAATCCTTTAATAAGAAAGGAACCATAAGCCGCGCGGTCTTCGCCCTGCTGCTCTTCTTCAAAAATCACTTTGCCAATTTGCCAATACATCAACACCCGCTCCGCATCTACCGAGCGAACCGCCCGTTCTCTGGCCTGGGCAATGATACCCTGAATGTCGGCTATCAGTTGTTGGTTGAGTTTCATCGCTTGAATACTTTTTCAATGATTTTGTCCATTTCTTTTACTGAAATAGATCCCCGAATACTGGCATCTTCAATTTGAAAAGACCAGCCGCGGTAGATATTTTTCGCCTCGTCATGTGTTCCCCGCCTCCCAGTAGACCCAAGCGCAGGGCCGCAGCAGTGTCTCCGACCTGCTGCTAACGTACAGCACATTGCCAAACCCCATAAATCAACCCGGATCACACTAAAAAACGCCGTAGGAAAGGCCGGCGTCGGTTTTTTAGGACGCGGCTAAAATATAAATTTTGATGGATTATCGTGCTATACATTGGCAGCAGGTCGGAGACACTGCTGCGGCCCTGCGCTTGGATTTCGTGGAAATGAAGAGAAATACCTGCGGCGGCTAAAAATATTATATATTCGCTTATTTACCACAATTTATACTTGTCTAATTTAAAATTCAAATACAGGCGCTCTGCACATTCACGTTGCTCGCTGCTTTGTTGAATCTCCGCCCCTGCCTTGATCAGTACATTAAAGACACGTTGCAGTTGTTTGATTAAAATGTCATTGGTAAAGTCTGTATATGGGTTGTCAAGCATCTGCCTTGCATCCAATATTGCTCTGTGTAAACAATTGTTGCCGTATGAGTCGGTTGATTTTGGATTAGCCTTTTTATTCAACATTAATTCTAAAAGCAAAAATGCTTTCTCAAAATGTTTTGTGTCCCTTTGAAGCGTGTATGAATTGAAAATAGTTGCTCTGATGCAGTCGTGTAAAACAGGAGCCGTCCACTCGTTGATTTCAGAAGTTTCCATAAAGTTTATGTCGGCTCCTTTCTCTATCAATAGCCTGGCGATTTCAAAATTTCCCGTCTTGAAAGCGACTTGAAGTCCTGATTGCCCATCGTCTTTTTTCGGTGGTGCAACATTACAAACTATTATATATGCTGAGTTATCTGCCAATAGTTCGGAAACCTTATTGAGGTCTCCGTGCGAAACAGCTTTGAAAAATATTTTTATTTCTTTTTTTGTCATAAGATGATAGTAAGTCTGTTATTCACTCCACTCCCCCGCCAAGCCCCACCCAAAACACCGTCCAACCATCCCCCTCAGTCCGCAACGAAAAACTCCATCCATGCGCCGTCAGTATTTCGCGCGCCAGCGTCAGTCCTATGCCCTGTCCGCCGTTTTTGGTGCTGAAAAAAGGACTGAAGAGTTTCTCTTCCTGGGCTTTGGAAATGCCCGTGCCGTTGTCCGCAATTTCCAGCGTTTTCGGGAAAGCAGTAGTTCGGATGCGGACCGTCCCTTTGTCCGGTATGGCCTCGATGGCATTTTTGATGATATTGATCAAAACCTGTTCGAGTTGCCCCGTATCTGCACGGATTAGCAGCGGTTCGGGGGATAATTCCAGTAGAATCTGCACATCCGACGTGCGCGCCTTGTGCTCCATCAGTTGCACCGTTTTCTGGAGCAGCGGATGCAGGTCGATGTTTTCCAGGCGGG
>JADLCC010000181.1 GCA_020847425.1 Saprospiraceae bacterium | reverse complement strand
TCGGTGCGCTCCATGCGCAGGCCGAGTTGCATACTGAATTTTCCAGCCTGGGTATTGCCGTTGACATACCCTGCTGCGATGCGTTCGCGGTATTGGAAAATATTGCTGCGCTCGGGATCAAATGTCTCTACCTCGTTGGCTACACTGAAAAAATTGAAAGTATTGTCAGTGGTCACATCCGAAAACTTCGCTCCTGCGCCCAGTTTGCTGTCTTTTATTTTCCCGAACAGCCTGACTTCCCGCTCGTAGTCCACCTTGATGGATTTGATGTCGATATCGCGGGGCATGTTCATCCGGAAAGCATTTTGTGCCAGGGTATTGATGTTTTCCGGGTCGCGGTAAAAATTCCGGTTCAGCACCGTCTGGCTGTCGCGGAAAATACCGTAGTCGGCGTCGATATTGAGTTCGTTGCCGCTGGTGTCGGCGAATTTATAATTGAGGTTAAAATTGCTGTTCCAGTTGAGCATGCTCCCTTCGTTTTCGGCAATCAGCAAGGAGTCGATCCTGTTTTCGGCAAAATTTCCGATTTCCGTGCGGGCATTCGCCCAGTTGTTGGGTAAAAAGACGCCGCCGGTAACCAACACGCCGAAAGTATGCCGGGAATTGGGTGAATAATCGGCGCCGAAACGGCCGTTGTTGGGCCTGGCAAACCAGTAAGAGTTGTTGTGTTGGTTGAAACGGTTGCCATTCACCCGGTTGTCGCTGTGCAGGGTATTGTCGTATCGCCCCCGGAACATGCTGGCCGAACCGAACAGGTTCATCTTGCGGTCGCGGTAGTTGATACTGGCGGTGGCATCCGCTTTGGGCGTGATGCCCTGGCTCAATCCGGCGCTGATCGTACCATTGGCGCCCAGCCTTTTATCCTTCTTCAAACGCAGGTTGATGATACCAGCATTGCCTTCCGCATCGTACTTCGCACCGGGCGTGGCAATGATCTCGATGGATTCCAGGTCGCTGGAATTGATGCTTTTGAGGTATTGCGCCAGGTCCATGCCGGTCATCGGCGTCATTTTGCCGTTGATTTGTACCATCACGTTTTGCCGGCCTTTCAGGCTGATGTTCTCGTTCTGGTCGAGGCTCACGCCGGGGCTTTTGCGCAGCAGTTCCAGCGCATTCAGGCCCTGGTTGCTGGGGCTGGCATCCACATTGAAAATCAGTTTGTCGGCTTTGATCTCGATGAGCGGTTTTTGCGCCACGACGGAGACTTCCTGCAATTCCCGGCTCGCAGGTTTTAACGACAAGGCCGGCAGGGCCAGATCGGCATTGCCAAAATCGAAAGGTTCCGTTTGTTCCGGCTGGAACCCGACCAGTTGGCTGCGCAGGATATACCGCCCGGCGGGAATGTTTCCCATTTCAAAACGGCCGTTCTCGTCGCTCACAGCACCTTTCACAAGTGCGGCGTCTTTGGCAGTAAGCAGGGTGACCGTGGCAAAACCCTGGGCCACTCCATTGGCATCGACGATGCTGCCGCTGATTTTTTGGGCAAATAAGGAACCAAAGGAAAATAACAGGAGCATTGTGCTGAATGCCCGGCAGTGCAGGAGGGAGCGTCGGATAAGCATCATAGGAGAGCAATAGTTGGAAAATCGAACCTAATGACCCAATGAGAGGCCTGGTGTTGCACGGCAGGGGCTTTTTATCGACTAAATTATGTCTTGAACGGGCTATTCGTTGGGTTTGGGAGTTGAAGTTGTTCTTAAATATTGCAAATCTCCGCTATGTTTGTTTACGTTTTGCACCAGTAAGCACATTCATACTGAATTTTCAAATTTACCTTATGAAAAAAACCGCCAGCATCTTTCTGCTCTGCCTCCTGCTTTCCTTTTCCGCTTTTGCCCAGGACTGGAACCTGATCGCCCCGGCAATGAAGTACAACTTTCGTTTGAGTACCGCAAATTATGTGACCAATACGATACGGGTAGATAGCGCTGCTGCACTCGGCGCCGATTCAGTTTTCTGGCTTTCCCAGCCAAAATCTGTCTTTTTTTCCTCTTACCCATATCTCCTGCTGGTGGGCAACATACTTGGCGATAGTGTTGTAAAACATCCGGGCGCTATCTATGAATGCCGCTTCAGACCGCCACTGTACTATCCTTACCCGCAGGAAACGGCCGTTATTCATACAAAAGCGCTCATCGGCGCTTCCTGGGAATTTACCCCGGGTGTGATCGCCACCGTAACCGAACAGAAAGATACCCTCTGCTGGGGCGTCGCCGATTCCGTCAAAACGATCTCTTTGTCCGACGGAAAATCAATAAGGCTTTCCAAAAAATTTGGGGTGTTATCTCTCGAAAATCAGACCCTGATCGGTCTGCAAGGGGGAAATATTGGTGTGCAACTGCCTGTTATGGCCGATTTTTACCAGGATTGGGTGAGCGGCGCAGTATTTGAGCAACTCGGCACAAATAGTACGGACTATACCTCTTCGACAAAAACCTGGACAAAATATTATGTATTGGGGAAAACCGTAACGGCAGACAGCATCAAGATAAGTGTCCGAAAACTGGTGCGGCGCGAGCAATACTATAATAATCAATTGACTACCACCACTTTTGAAGACAAACTGGATCTTTTTGTGGTTGTTAATCCTTCCCAAGTTCAATATCCTGGTACGGTGAAAGATCCATTTTACGGTAATTTCACCGCTACCTATTATGAAAATACAGCAGCAGGGCTTCAACTTACCGTTCAATCCGTCAACCCGCCTTCCTCTAGCGGCCCCAGCAGAAACAATATATTTGTTGTAGGTATTGGCGAAACTGCCAGTGCGTTTTCTTACGGTTCGAGCGGATCGTATATTAATATACAAAATAGCCTGTTGGGCTACCAGAAAGTGGCACAAACAGAACAAGGCACGATACACCCGGATTCCTTTTTTGGTATCACCAACCAGACAAAAGACAGCCAGGTGCTGGAACAATTGACCGTATATCCCAACCCGGCACGAGGTGGAAACATGTACCTAAGTTGTGAAAATTGTCCGCTCCTCGAATCAGTAGAATGGGTGGACATATCCGGCAGGGTGTTAAAAACCGTACAAAACCCGGCATTGCAGACCGCAATTCCGGTAGACGATTTGCCGAAAGGGTTGTATTTTTTGCGCATTCATGCGGCGGGTATTGTGTCGGGGAAGTTGATCGTTATCCCTTAATGTAAACCAGCAATGCACTGATGTCTTCATCGGTCAGGCTACTCATTCCGCAGGCTATCCACCGGATTCGCCAGCGCCGCCCTTACCCCCTGAAAACCGACGGTCAGCAATGCAATCGCCAGTGCAGGCACCCCGGCAGCCGCAAACATCCACCATTGTATTTCAATATGGTAGGCAAAATCCTCCAGCCAGTTTTGTGCGCCCCACCAGGCCAGGGGAATCGCCAAGGCGATGGAGAACAACACCAGTTGCATAAAATCGCCGGCCAGCAGTCGGGTGATTCCGGGTACTGTGGCGCCGAGCACCCGGCGTATTCCAATCTCTTTCCGGCGTTGCTCCGCTGCAAATGCGACCAGCCCGAAAAGCCCCAGACAGGAAATAAAAACGGACAACAGCGAAAAAATAAATACAACCCGTGCCGTGCGGTGCTCCCTGCGGTACAATTTATCGAGGTGTTCATCGAGAAAAGTGTACTGGAAAGCCGATTGCGGAATCGCCGCACGGAAACTGCTTTCGACCTGTTGCATCGTTTCCGGCAAATTGGTGGTATTCAATTTTACCAGCAATAAATTGCGCGATTCGGTTGGCCTGTCGTGAAAGGCATAAGCGCCGATAGGACGGTGCAGCGATTCGGCATGAAAATCCTCCAGCACGCCGGTTACGATGGCATTGGGTCCCATTTCGCACAGCACTTTTTTGCCAATCACCTCTTCCGGGGTTAATTGCAGGTAATCCACAGCGGTTTTATTCAGCAAAACATGCACCATGGTGTCACCCGGGTATTTTTCGGGCAATGGTTTGCCGGCCAGCAGTTGTAGGCCCAATACTTTTTCAATACCCGGCGATACATGGTTGGTCCACATCAGCATACCGTTTTCATCCTCCTCGTTGCGGTGCAGGCTGCGTCCGCTCGGTCGCCCAGCCGGGAATGTTTGGGCCTGGCAAACGGCGTCCACACTGCTCAGGTTGCGGTAATTTTGCATCAAAGCCCCCAACTGGGTATCGTTTTCTGCCGCTGTAGTATTCACGGCCAGCACCTGCCCGGGCTGAAAACCCAGGTTTTTTTGTTGGATAAACTGCATCTGACGGTACAGCACCACCGTTCCGATGATGAGCACGACGGATGCGGCAAACTGGACGGTCACCAGCGTGCGGCGCATCCAGCCCGCAGACGTGTCTTTGCGGAATGTTGTTTGCAACAGGTTTTTTGGTGAAAAAGCGGAGAGGATGAATGCCGGATAGGAGCCCGCAAAAAGTGTGACGGCCCCGGCAATCCCGAAAATAGCCCATAACGTGGCTGGCGCAAACAGGTTGCGGAGCGTCAGTTCTTTATCGGCCAACTGGTTGAAAGCGGGCAGGCTGAGCTGGAGAAAAACCAGTGCGAGCGCCAATGAAATACCGACCAGCAGGGCTGTTTCTATATAAAAACGATAGGCCAGTTGCTTGCGGGAAGCGCCCATGGTTTTGTTGATACCGACCTCGCGGTACCGCATCTGCGAACGCGCAGTGGCCAGGTTCATATAGTTGAAACAGGCGATCAGCAGGATAGCCATCCCCAGAATACCCAAAAGGTTCACCTGGCTACGGTCGCCAAGCCGACTGGAATAAACGCTGCGCAGATGGGACGATTGGAGGTGAACATCCTTCAGCGGCTGCAAGGACATCGTGAAATACTGACCCTGTTTCGGCACGTTTTTATCCAAAACAACGCCCAGTTGTTCCTGCACCTGTTTTGGATTTGCGTCGGGGCCCAGCAACAACCAGGTTTCAAAACTGGCATTGCTCCACGGATAGTTTTTATAAGACATGTCGACCGAGGCCAGGGAGCCGATCATGGCCGCATCCAGGGTCGAATTGTCCGGAAAATCTTCATACACCGCACGCACTTCCAGGGGCTGCATATGGTCGACCTGTACACTTCTTCCAACCGGGTTGGAGGTGCCAAAATACCGGATTGCCGCCGATCGGCTCAGGGCAACGGTGTTGGGCTGTGAAAAAGCAGTGCCGAGGTCTCCGGCCAGGGCCCGCAGATCGAAAAGCGCCAACAGACTGGAGTCGGTCCAATACAGACTTTCTTCCACCAGTTTGTTTTCACCGGCAATAATAAACGCTGGTTTGCCAAATCCGTGTTTCAACAGCCGGGCGTATTGCTCCACCGCCGCGATGCCTTCTTTGGCTGCCGGCCCCACGCCAATGGGTGCATTGGCCAGCGCAACAGGCGCACTGTCATCCATGGTGAGTTGCAAATTGACCCGGTGGATGCGCTCGGATTTGCTATGGTACAGATCAAAACCTCGTTCGTGCTGCACGTGCAGGAACAGCAGCAGCGAAACGGTAAGCCCTATGGCCAGTCCGCCGACATTCAAAGCGGTAAACAGCGGGCTTTTCAACAGGGCGCGAAACGAGCATTTCAGGTAGTTTTGTAGCATGATTGGTTATCCGTTATTGGTTATCAGTTATCAGGGTTGATAATCAGGCATTTATAAAAACTTAAGTAATGCAAATAATGGGTTAAAACAGAATCCCTCCGCTATCTAATCTAATCCCTTCTCAACGAATCCACCGGATTCCCCATGGCCGCCTTCATACTCTGAAAACCCACAGTCAGCACCGCAATCAGAATCGTCGATACGCCCGCAGCCGCAAACATCCACCATTGCAAGGGAATCCGGTAGGCGAATTCTTCGAGCCAGCGGTCCATCAGCAGCCAGGCCGGCGGAATAGCGAGCAGGCTTCCCAGTAAAACCAGGCGGACAAATTCCAATGTAATCAGCCGGACGATACCCGAAACACCTGCGCCCAGCACCTTGCGGATACCTATTTCCTTGGTCCGCCGTTGCAGTACAAAAGCCGCCATAGCAAACAAACCCAGGCAGGAAATGAAAACAACAATGCCGGAAAAGAAAATGAGCAGGCGACTGTGCTGGATATCCGTTTCTATAAACCGCCCGAATTGTTCGTCCAGGAAATTATACTCCATCGGGTTTTCAGGGTCGAAACGGTCGTTGATGCTGCGCAGGGCGGCCAGGGTCCGGCTCCAGTCGGCGGAGGCCACCCGCAGGGTATAATAGTCGATGTTTTGTATGTTGTTGAGCCGGAAACCGATCACCGTAGGTTTGAGGTTTTGCCGGAAATCCTCGAACTGGAAATTGTCCACCACACCCGCAATCTGCACCCGGACGGGTTTGTCGAACACCTCGTGGTCGCCCGACCAGTTGACATACGGGATTTCCACCCACTGCCCCACCGGTTGTTGCAGGCCCAGTTGTTCGGCGGCCAGTTTGTTGATCAGCACTTTGGAACTATCGGCCTCGATGCCCGAAAAATTACTGCCTTCCAGCAACTGAACGTTATAGGTTTTTAAAAAATCCTGGTCGGCGCCGACAAAGATCATTTCCTGGCCGGCGTTTTCCGCGCGGCCTTCCGCTTTTACCGGCACAAAAGGAATGTCTTTCCACTCGCCCGGCACCCGCGAACTGACACAGACGCTACGCACCTCAGGGAGTTTGGAAAATTCGGATTTGATGGCCTCGAATTTATTCCGCAAAGCCCCGCTGTTGATATCCAACACCAGCAAACCTTCCAGGTCGAAACCCCGTTCTTTGGATTGCAAATGCTGTACTTGCCGGTAAAAAACAAGCGTGCAGGCAATTAAAGCAATGGAAACAGCGAACTGAAAAACGGTTAGGGTTTTGCGCAGGGGCATTTTGGAAGAGCCTTCGTTGTTGAACTGCAATGCCGCCACAGGGGAAATACGGCTGCTCACCAGCGCCGGATAAACGACCGAAATGAGGCAGGTGGCGAGTCCGGCGGCCAGCAAAACCGCGACCTGGGATGGCGGCAACAGCGACCATTCAAACGATTTACCGAGCCACAGGGCAATACTTGGTTTTAACACCCACAAAAGCCCCAGCGCAAGCATCAGGGCCGTTCCGGTCAGCAGCAGGCTTTCCAGGAAAAACTGCCGGAGCAGGCTGCTTCGCCCGGCGCCGATGGCCTTGCGCACGCCGATTTCGCGTGAGCGTTCCAAAAACGATACGTTGAGCAGGCCGGTGTAGTTGAAACAGGCGACCAGGAGAATAACCAGTGCCACCCAAAAAAACATGCTCACATAAAATGCGTTGCCGGGCGTCTGGTTTATTTCACCTTCCACCGTGCCTTTGTACAGGTGAATATCCTGCACCGGCTGGAGGAAAAAACGCGCGTTGAACGCCTCGCGGGTAGTCGACCAGTTGTCTTTGGTGAGTTGCGTGATTTTGCCACCCAGCGTCGCCACATCGGCATCGGGCCGCAATTTCATATAGGTGACCATGGCGTTCCGGTTCCAGTTGGTCATAAAATCTTTCCAGAAATCGAAGTTGGCGGCAGCCGTCTGGCTGGGCACCATAAAATCTGCCTGAATATGTGTATTCGCTGGAAAATCTTCCAACACACCCGCAACAACCCCTTCAAAGACATTGGTTTTCAGGGTTTTACCCAATGCGGGTGAACTGCCGAAGTACCGCTCTTTCAGTTTTTGGGTCAGCACAATCCCGTTGGCCTGCGCAAAAACATTGGCCGGCGTTCCTTCTGTCAAATGGAAGTTGAACACCTCGAAAAAAGAGGGATCTATGGAGGTCAGGCGTTCGTAGTTGCGGTTGCCGGGGTCGTTGCCCACGGTCAGCCGGCCCATGACCAGCATTTGGGTGACGGCCTCTATTTCCGGGAATTGCTCTTTTGCGCCGGTGCCGCTCCGCGGCGGATTTTTGGCTGTAAGCAGCTGTGCTCCGTTCTGGTCTTTTGTTTCCTGTAGCAGGCGGAACACGTGGCCGTGCTGCCGGTCGACGTTTTTTTCACTGCTCACATAAAAGTTGAGCAACAAAAAACAGGCAAAACCCAGCGTAAGGCCGAGCAGGTTGACCACAGTGTAACTTTTGTGGTTGCGCAGGTAGCGCAGCGAAGTGCGCAGGTAGTTGTTGAGCATGGTTAGTTATCTGTTATTGTCAGGTTTGAGTGGTTTGAAAGGGTTTGATGGTTTGAAGTCTTCGCTTTCAGGCACTTGTGCCGGTCTTTCGTTCAAAACCACTTTGCGTTGAGTATATCCGTTGACCGGTTTGATATGCAGCATATGCGGATGACGCTGTAATACAGAAAAGAGTCAAGCCCTGCGCCACATTCATAAACCACTCAAAATCAACTTTTTATAAAAATACAATAAAACCAAAAACGTCCGAATCCGAACATCTACGTTCAGGTTCGGACGATACGTGACTTATATCACGTTGTACAAATTACTTATTCCTGACTTTTGCTTAATATTTCCGGTATTTGACTATTCTTGTAGCGGAAACGATTGGGAAAACAAAAAAAGAGCGTATTCCGTTTTTTGTGTTTAGCGTACAAGATGTGGTTGATTATCAATTTTTTACGAAACACAAAACACGAAACACGCTCAATAAACGGGACACTACAAATGAGCAACAGCATCTATTATCCGGTCATGTGGTTGGTGATTGGAAGCCTGGCCATCGGCCTGGGCATCGTCAACAGTACCCTGGCTTTTTACCGCAGGAGGATATATGAAGACTTGAAGCAGCACGAGCAATACAACCGCCCGCTTCGTATGCTGGGCACAGGGCAGCGGATTTTATGGACGCTGTCGTTGCTTTTGGTGCTGGGAGGCTTTGCAGCCATGTACCTGGATTATACGGCGAAACAAAAAATACTGACCGCTACCCGCAACCAGCTCTGGCCCGTGTTCGACAAACAAAAAATGTGGAGCGCACCCGATCCTTACCTGGCCGAAACGGACGCGGAAGCCAAACTCATCGCTTACGGCCGCGACCTGATCGTACACACGCAAGACTACTTCGGCGCCGGCGGAATCGTCAAAACATCTGCTATCAACGGTTTGAACTGCCAGAGTTGTCACCTCGACGCCGGCAGCAAACCTTTTGGCAACAATTATTTCGCCGTCGAAAGCACCTACCCGCAAATGCGCGCCCGCTCCGGCGCACTCGAAACCATTCCGAAAAGGATCAATGATTGTTTCGAACGCAGCCTCAACGGACAGGCACTCGACACCACCAGCCGCGAGATGAAGGCCATCACGGCCTATATGCGCTGGCTGGGCACCGGTATTCCGAAAGGCGAAAAACCGAAAGGCACGGGCCTGACGGAAGTGCCGTTTCTCGACCGCGCCGCCGACCCGCTGAAAGGCCGAACCGTCTACCTGGCGCAATGCGCGTCCTGCCACGGGGCCGACGGCATGGGTTTGCCGATGCCGAACAGCCCGCGCAACTACCCGCCGCTGTGGGGCGACAAGAGCTACAATGAAGGAGCCGGACTCTTCCGGATGTCGCGTTTTGCGGGGTATGTCAAAAGCAATATGCCCTTTGGCGCCAGTTACCAGAATCCGCAACTCAGCGACGAAGAAGCCTGGGATGTGGCGGCTTTTGTCAACTCCCAGCCGCGCCCCAAACACCCTTTTCTGGATACGGATTGGCCGAAAATCGAGAAAAAACCCTATGATCACCCTTTCGGGCCTTTTGCCGATTCTTTTCCGGAACAACAGCACAAATACGGTCCCTTCGAGCCGATTGTGGCATTTTATAAAGCACAACCCAAAAAGAACTGAGTTCGATTTGCACCCCGCAATAGTCGCAACACGAGCGGATTGGCGGGTCACTTTACATACGATATGACTTACTGGCAAACGTTCACCCAAAGTTTCAGCGGCTACGCGGCTTACCTGGCCAATGAAGTGCTGAACCCCCACTGGGGCAATTATTTTTACTGGCTCATCGCGATTTCGCTGCTGGTGTACGCCCTGGAACTGCTGTTCCCCTGGCGGAAAAACCAGCCAAAAATCCGGGAAGATTTCTGGCTGGACACGTTTTACATGTTTTTCAATTTTTTCCTGTTCGGACTGGTGGGTTACACCGCGGTGTCGAGCGTCGTTTCACAGGCGTTTAATGATCTGCTCGCCCAGGCATTCGGCATCCGCAACCTGGTGGCGATCAATGTGGCTGCGCTGCCGCATTGGGTGCAGTTGCTCATCCTGTTTGTCGTGCGCGATTTTGTTCAATGGAACACCCACCGGCTGCTGCACTATGTTCCTTTCCTTTGGAAAATCCATAAAGTCCACCACTCGGTGCGCGAAATGGGCTACGCAGCGCACCTGCGTTATCATTTTGGCGAAACCATCCTGTACCGCAGCATCGAGTATCTGCCCCTGGCCATGATCGGATTCGGCATTCAGGATTTTTTACTGGTGCACCTGTTTACCATCGTCATCGGTCACCTGAACCATGCCAATATCAATCTGCCGCTCGGGCCTTTGAAATATATTTTCAACAACCCTCAAATGCACATCTGGCACCATGTAAAAGATTTACCCGCAGGTAGTTATGGTGTGAATTACGGCATCTCGCTTTCCATCTGGGACTACCTGTTCGGTACGGCCTGGATACCCCGCGACGGGCGCGACATCCAACTCGGCTTCGATGACGTAGATGAATACCCGCACGGTTTTTTTAGTCAAATGCTCAAACCTTTTCAACGAAAATGAAACCCTGGAACGATTGGAAATTAGTGCTCATGGCCTGCCTGTTTCTTGGGCTGGCGCCTTTTGTACCCGAACCACACCTCTTGGGCAAACTCCGCTGGGTGGCCGGCGGCGCCATCGGGATGCAACCACTGGACTGGTTCGATTTGGTGTGGCACGGCTTGCCCTGGATATTGTTGCTGCGGCTGATTGTGGTTAAAATGATGGCTACAAAATGAAAGGGAAGGCCAAGCGGCGCCTGAGCACAAATAAAACAATATGACTATCCGTATATTGTGTACTAGCCTGCTCTAGCCGCGTAGCGGCATAACGTCGGTAGTAAATAATGCTATGCTTGTCGACAAGGTGCGTAGCACCGTAACTTTCAGGCCAATGTTACGGTGCTACGCACCTTTGTGCCTTGTTCTTTGATTTTCTACCGACGTTATGCCGCTACGCGGCTATAGAGCAGGCTAGTACACAATCTGCGGATAGTCAAATAAAACAATATAAATTTTGCGATTGCATTCGCAAAAAAACCGTTATTTTTGCGATTGTAATCGCAAAATCATGATTAAACGTATTCTGGAACAACGCATATGCACGCCAATACGTTTTTCTGGCGTACCCAGGACCAACAGGAAATCGACTATATTGAAGAACGCGACGGCAAGATGTGGGCTTATGAAATGAAATGGTCGTCCAAAGCGAAAGCGTCTTTTTCCAAAACCTTTACGCAGGCCTATCCGGAACACGAATTGCAGTTGATCCATCGCGAGAATTATTACGAGTGGTTAGCGGGGGGGTAAAATGCCGGCTACTGTCTACCAAAATCCTTCCTACGCCAATCGCTTAACTGCGGCTCCCTTTGCTCATCGTAATACGCTACATCATCCCAGTGGAGGCTTTTTGCCCCCCCGCCCCCCTCAGGGCAAACGCATCAAAATGCTTGATTTATTTGGATTTTTTATCACAAAATGCCAAAAGTCGGTGTCATTCCGGAGCGCAGCGACGGAATCTACACGAGCCGGGAGAAATTGGAGATGCCTTTTTCAGTTTGGATTGTGTAGATTCCGTCGCTGCGCTCCGGAATGACACTTTTGCTTGGTCTGAGTAATAAATGCCTGGCTACAAGCCATAATATCGAGCAAGAATACCATCATTTCAAGGCTATTTTGATGCGTTTGCCCTGCCCGCCCCCCTCTCCAACAGGTGTGGTTAACCCATAAATGGTGGAGTTTTGTAAACAATTAAAATGCCTTTTGATGGGTTCGGCTACGCCCCTCGTAGCGTGATGGGAACACGGATGACACAGATTTTGCGGATTAAAACGGATTTTTAGTGGCCTGACGGCCACTAATTTTTGATTTTTAGCGGATTCCGCCTTCGGCGGACCGTAGCGTAAATCGACTTCTTGTATAAATCAGGCAAATATTTACGTACAATTTATGGTTTCCGTTTCATCTCTGACGCCTCTGTATCCGCC
>JADLCC010000180.1 GCA_020847425.1 Saprospiraceae bacterium | reverse complement strand
CGTGGCTAATCTCGTAATACAATTCCCCTTTACGCGCCTCCCGTTTCAGCAGGCGTTCTTCGTGCAACAGTTCGAGTGCCGCCTGTGATACGCCGTACTCGTCGCGCATGGCGGAGGCTTCCATCATGATGCGCCGGCCGTTGCGGATGAGGCCGCGGGCGAGTAGTTTTTCCACGGCTTCCCGCTCGGTGTTCGCCACTTTTTCGATGACTTTTTTGTAAAAATCATCAATCATCAGGCGGATGCCTTTGTCGCCCTGGAAAAAATCGGGTGTGACCTGGAAGCCAGGTGCGCTTTTTGCATGGATAATTTTTTCTTCAATACGGCGACACACCAACTGCAACTGGAACGCGGCAATTTCGCCGGAGGACATGCCGAGGGTAGTGAGGGGGTGACTGCCAGTCACTCCTTCACTTGAGCCAGAGGTCGTAGCGACGGGGTGACTTCGAGTCACCCCGTCGCTAGGGCTGCCCGGGTTAGCGACGGGGTGGCTCGAAGCCACCCCGTCGCTAGAACCCGCACGACTCAAAGCCCCCAAAATCCCTTCCAATGCAGCAGCACTATATCCAAAAACAGGCGAAACATATTCCCCCGCCATCGCAGCAGGTCGCGTAATGGCATCCGCAGCGCGTGCGCGGTCCAGCAAACGCAACTGGAAACGGCAGCGCAGGATAGCCGGAATATCCGCCGATAATTCGTCCAGGAGATACAGAAAATCGGAGCGGAGACTGAAAACGAATTTGGCATTCGGTGCAGCGGCGGCTTCGACAGCTAAACCCACTGGCGGGCGTCGGTTGGCAATGGCCGCGAATTGCTCGATGAAAGCGGCCCGTTGTTCGGGCTGGTAGAGGGTAAAAAGTTCTTCAAACTGGTCGAACACAAAAACCGGCGTAAACACCTCTCCTAGATCCACGTACCAGAAGCGGCTGAAATATTCCCACAAGGTCCGGTCTTCCGGCAGGTCGGCGGGCAGAAAGCCGCCTTCCTTGAGTTGATGGCAAACCTGCAATTCGGGCGTTTCGTCGGGGTTATTCAGTCGAATGAACACGGGTTTGTACTGCCTTTCTTCCAGTTCCGGGCAAACGCCGGCCTGCAAAAGCGAGGTTTTGCCGGAGCCCGATTCGCCGAACAGCACCGTCAGGTCATTCAGCACGATAAGGCGAAAGAGTTCCTGTTTTTCCGCGTCGCGGCCAAAAAACAGGTGGCGGTCATCGCCGGTGAACGAGCGCGGTCCCGGGTAGCGGTGCGTCATTTGGCGAGTTTTTTACGGTCAAATATTTTTTTGCACCAGCCTTTCAACTGTTCTACGGTGTCGGAAAGCGCCACATCGGGGTTGTCCTGCCGGTCCAGTGCCATGCGGTTGCGCGGGAGAATCGTGGTCAGTTGGTCCAGCGGCGAGCCTTCCCAGCTACAGCTCCGCATCAGCAGGGGAATAACGACGGCTTGTTTGGCCTCGTGCCGGCGCAGGGCGGCGCTGAGTTGCCGCTCGAAAACATCGTCGGAGCCGAAAAAATTGGCCGTTACCAAAAGCAGTATAATATCGGCGGCTTCCAGGCGTGCCCCGATTTCCAGGTCTTTTTCCGTACCGCCCAATAATTGGCTTTCATCCCAGGTTTCTATCAGGTCTGTTTTTTTGAGCGGATTAAGTTGTGCGTCGAGGGAGGCTTTGACGGCCTCGTCTTCCGAGGCGTACATCAGGAACACCTTGAGTTGCGGCGATTTGGGAGCGGCCGCGGCGGCCGGTTTTTGCAGTTCTGTTTCAAAATCGGCCAAAAACTGTTCGGCAGGCGCATCCACAAAACGCACATCGAAGTTATTGCGGTAGAAAAACGAGGTGAGTTCGGCGATATCCTGCGGGTTTTGCAAGGCATACGTTTCTTTCTGGCGCTGGTAGCGCCCGATGAGGTGCATGATAAGCCGCAGGTGCCACTCATTAAAATCGAAACCGAGGAACACAAAGGTTTTGTCGAACTGCTGGGCAGCACTTTTGTCTTTCACCGAAGTGAAATGAATGGCGACGCTGTTTGGAATGCCTGCGGTATTTTCCTGTTGCAGGATAGCGTCCAGAAAAGCCAACTGGTCGCGCTCGGTGACGATCATCGAGTCGGGCTGCGCCGCCGAGCCGAAGAGTTGGTAAACCAGCGGTGCGTCGGGGCGTATTTCGTTTTCACCGATTTTGATGCTGTTGTTGTGCGTCGGGTTGGCGTAATGGTAGTAATAACACTTCGTATCAAACTTGTTTTCGCCATCCAAAGCCTGGGTGAGATAGGGCGCGGGTGAAGTTTCGACTACAAAGTGAAAAGGCATTTTTGCCAACTGGCTGTATACCGGGAAATCTTCAAAGGTGTATTGCGCGTAAAAATCAGCCATCAGGCCGTTCAGTTCGGCACGGGCGTTTTCCCTCGAGTAGCTGGTTTTTTTTGATACTTCCTGCACAAAAATGGTGTCTTCTAAAGTTTTTGCCACATAAGCGAGGCTGGGGCGGGCAACCAGCAATAAATCCGGGTTGCGGTTTTGAAGTGCTTTTGTCAGGTGTCCCGTCAGCAGGGTTTGTAGGGAAACATGTTCTCCATCGCGCAGGAGCGTAGCTGCCTCGGGGCCGAGTACAAGGATGCATTCGCGGTTGCGGAGCGCGCGAACCAGGTTGGGCCAGGAAATGGGCAGGGGAGCGGGTTTAGTCATTTGGACGGAGGCGATGTGGATATAGGCATAGGTGTGTTATGGGGCGGCATACTGCTTTAGAGCGCTGAAAAATACAGCTTCCATTCCATTCAAGTATTTACTTATACAAAAATCTCTGTTTCTCCCCTTGCGCCAATTACCATACTGCCCGGAGCCAAAATGACAAATTGTCATTTTGTGGGACTTCCATTTTGGGCCTGCTTCCAAAAATAATTCTGTTAATAATATTGAAAATCAAGTATTTACAAATAATGCCCGTATCTTTGCAGCGACAAATTGTCAAAATCACATTATTATTTTTTTTGCATGTATCAAGGTACCGTAAAGTTCTTCAACGAATCCAAAGGATTTGGTTTCGTAGTAGACAACTCTTCTAAAGAAGAAATTTTTGTCCACGTCACTGGTCTGATCGACAACATTCGCGAAGGCGATCAAGTTACTTTCAACACCGAACGCGGTAAAAAAGGAATGAACGCAGTAGATGTTAAGATCGCTTAATTGCGTCTAAACACCTTATTGATAAGTAATTACCTCCGATGGGCAACCGTCGGAGGTTTTTTTATGCCTGGAGGTACGGCAGACAGATTTGGTGCAGGGTTTATACCGGCATCTTCTAATATAGAAATCCAAACAACCACAATGGGATTTGCCGCCCAAACCCGATGGGCATATCGTCCAGTGCAAGGTAACTGTCTGGTGTTTCAGCGATTTGCCGCAGTTTTTTGCCCTTTCCGCCAACCTCGACGGTGTACTTCTGGTCGATTAAAAAATCACCCGAAGCAGGATAATTGACCTGATGCAAGGCCGAAACCTGACTGTGGAAAAAAGTTTCGCGCAAGTTTCCTGGATCGGGCTGCCCAAACGGCATGATGGCGTGGGCAATACTGGTGTTTTGCAGGTAAATTTTTTCTGGTTTTTGAAGGGAAAACACCCCCTGCGTTTCAGCGTATAATAAGGCAATAAGCCTTGCATCATGCAGGTGCCTCAGGTAACGACTGATCGTATCCCTGTCAATTTCGAGGGAGCGGGCAAGGTTTTGGAGATTTGGTTTGAAAGGCACGGATTCGGCAACAATTTGGAGTAATTGCCCCAGTTTATGCACTTGATAAATCCGGCCGCCTTCTTCTGAACCGGCCAGATCGACATCGAGCACGAGGCGCACCAATTGCCGGAGACGAACAGAGGTCAATGCTGGATTTTCAAGAAAAAATGGATAATAACCCGTTTTAAGGTAGTCGGTAAAATACTCGAACGGCTTAATTTTTTGAGAAACCGCTGTTGCAATTTCTCTATGCCTGCTGAATATCTCATCCAGTGTAAACGCAGCAGGCACATCCGGTACTTCCCTGAAAATCAGGTATTCGCGGAACGAAAGCCCCGGCAATTCATGCATAATTGCCCGACGACTCAGATCAACTGATTGCCTCCCTAATTCTACAATGGAAGAACCACTAAATACAATCTGGATATCCGGGTAAAAATCGTACAGGTTTTTGAGGTGCTGTGCCCAACCTGGGTATTTGTGTACCTCGTCCAGAAAGAATCGTTGATAACCGATTTGCAAAAAAGCCTCTACTGTTTCACGAAGCCCTTGTGTCCCGAAATGCACATCGTCGAGTGTTAGATAAACCGCTTTCCTTCCTGCGGCTTGTTCCAATTGCAGTCGTTGCAGAAGCAAGGTTGTTTTGCCTACACCACGGGCGCCTTTTATACCAAGCAAACGCCAGTCCCATGGCAAATCATGCATCAAAAAACGGTCGTGTGCAATCCTGGTGTTAGCAAGAAGCAGATTGGACTGATCCAGCAGTTTGTATGTTTTATCGGTATTCATGCCGCAAAAATGTATAAATAATTAGGTATTGACCCCGCAAAAATAACCATAAAGGATTACTAATCGATAACCTGTGGAAAAAAGGTGTCCGCATAAAATATTTGTGTGCAGTTTGGGCGCAAGGCTACTCACGACTCACTACTCACAACTCACGCCCCACATTCCGGTACGCATTCGGCGCAATCCCCATCTTCTTTTTAAATATCCTGGAGAAATAAAACTCCGATTCGAACCCGGCTTTGGCGGCGATTTCCGCAATCGTCAACGAGGTTTCCCGCAGCATCTGCCCCGTTTTTTCAATTTTTAGTTGCAGCAGGTATTGTCCGGGCGAGGTGCCCAGCACATCTTTGAAGGTTTTCCGAAACCATTCGTAGCTCACATTGTGCTCCATCGCAATAGCTTCAAAATCCAGGTTTTGTTGCCAGTTTTCGTAAATTTTAAACCGCACGGCATGGATGATCTGTTCCTGCCGCAATTTGGTTTTGCCGTGCATCAGGGCCGAAGCGTACACCAGTCCGAGCATCTGGATCACCAGGCAGGAAGAAATCTGGCGGAAAGCCACGCCTTCGTATTTTACGGTGTCTATCAGGCGCAAAAAAATATTCAGGAACTCGGCATTAAATCCGATGCTGATGAGCGGTTTTTGCGGGTCGAAACACTCCTGTCCCATCAGATATTCTGCAAAATGTCCGTCGAAGCCCACCCAGAATTCCTCCCAGCCGGTTTCGGGCGAGGGCTTGTACCGGTGCCAGACTTCCGGGAAATGCATCATCAAAGTGCCCGCCTCAATGGCTATCGGCTCCTTGCCTTCCCCTTCATAAATGCCCCTTCCGTTGGCGATGTATACCATTTGGAATTCCTGCAGGCGCCGCCCTTTTTCCCATTGGAACACATGTGTGGAGGGGTGCTCCGGGTCGGGATATGGCCGCTGCAGTGGGTGCACGTGGTGCCCCACGGTATGCACGTTCACCCCCCAGTTGGGACCGGATTCCTCCAGGTCTTTTAGTTGGGATTCGCTAAAATATTTGCGGAATACTTCCATCGTGCAGCAAAAAGTTGGGTTTCAGCCTAAAGGTATCGCTTTTGTTTTGCTATCTGAAAAACCTTTTGCCAAAAAGTACATGAATTAACCCAATTCGGATAAAGGTTGCCATTCAAATGTATCCTCTCTTTGTTTGTTGTAAAAACGGTTATCCGTACCTTTTTTCGAAATAAGCGCCAATAAGGTGTGAAAAACTAATTTTGCTTCATCAGAACTCCTTTCTGGAAAAAACAAACAATACCATCCATATGCGTCAACTTCTTTCGCTGCTGTTTGTCCTCTTCGCAGTTGCCCTGCACGCCCAGCAGCACCTTCCCCTCTACGAAGGCGCTATTCCAAACAACAAACCCATCCCTGGTTTGCGCGACTCCTCCGTGTTCTATCCCCGGCACGGCGATACCATGGAATTTGTGATTCGGGTTGCCACTCCGGACCTGACCATATACCTTCCGGAAAAAAAGAATGCCTCCGGCGCAGCAGTCATCATTTGCCCCGGCGGCGGATACACGGTTCTGGCTGTCCGCCACGAAGGCCACCAAATCGCCCGGCGTTTGCAGGAGGAAGGCATTGCCGCTTTTGTACTGAAATACCGACTGCCCAGTCCGTATATGGTGGACAACAAAGAAGTGGTGCCGCTACAGGACGCGCAACGCGCCATCCAACTCGTACGGGAAAACGCCGCGAAATGGGACATTGACCCCCGTAAAATCGGTATTCTTGGATCCTCGGCAGGCGGGCACCTGGCTTCTACCGCTGGTACGCACTGGCAAACCGCACAGATTCCGAACCCGAAAAACACCAGCCTGCGCCCCGATTTTATGATCCTGAATTACCCGGTGATCAGTTTTGCCGACAGCCTGACGCATTACGGATCGCGGTTTAACCTGGTCGGCCCGGCATTGTCGAAGGAAGAATTTGCGCGCATCATGAACGACTGGAAAAACAGCGAAACGGCCATTCGAAAAATACCCGTTGCTGCGGAAAGCATAAAAAAATATTCCAACGAACTTCAAGTCAAGTCCGATACGCCGCCTACTTTTATCACCGCTGCCGTGGACGACGATGTGGTGAAAGTTGAAAACACATTGTTATTCATTGCTGCCTTGCAAAAAAACAGGGCGCCGGTTCAATCCTTTTTATATGCCCACGGCGGCCACGGCTACGGCATGGACAATCCTACGAGTGAGGTAGACTGGATGGAAGCGTGTCTGGGGTGGTTGCGGGAAAGGGGAATTTTGTAAAGAATGATGAATGATGAATTTTTGCGGTTAGATGTCAATCCTGCTTATTAAGTAGCGCCCAATAATATTTTCAAAAACGATCTCAAATTGAAAAAATCCTCATCCCTCTCTCCTCATCCCTCATCCCTACGAAGCGAGGGCTGGTTTTCCCGCACCGGAAAAGACGGTTTTATTTACCGGGCCTGGTTTAAAAAGCAGGGTATACCGCACGATGAACTGGCGGGAAAGCCGATTATCGGCATTTGCAACACCTGGTCGGAACTGACGCCCTGCAATTCCCATTTCCGGGAACTGGCAGAACTGGTCAAGCGCGGCATTCTGGAGCAGGGTGGTTTTCCCGTCGAATTTCCCGTAATGTCCTTGGGCGAAACCCTGATCAAGCCGACCGCCATGTTGTACCGCAATCAGGTCAGTATGGATGTGGAAGAATCCATCCGGGCCAATCCGCTGGACGGCGTGGTATTGCTCTGCGGTTGCGATAAAACGACACCCGCTCTGGTGATGGGTGCCTGTAGCGTCGATATTCCCACCATCGTGTTGTCGGGCGGCGCCATGCTGACCGGAAAACACAAAGGGAAAAGTATCAGCACCAGCGATATCTGGCGCTTCAGCGAAGCGAACCGTATGGGAAACATGACAGATGAAGCCATGATGCTGGCCGAATCGGGCATGTGCCGCAGCGACGGGCATTGCGCCGTCATGGGAACAGCCTCCACCATGGCTTGTATGGTGGAATCATTGGGCTTGTCTTTGCCACAAAATGCCGCCATTCCCGCGCCTGATTCTGCCCGGAAAGTACTGGCGCAACTGACCGGCAGGGAAATTGTAAAAATGGTGGCGGCCGACCGGAAACCTTCGGATATTCTTACCCGTGCCGCTTTTGAAAATGCTATTAAAGTGAATGCTGCCGTCGGCGGTTCTACCAATTTTGTGATCCATTTGCTGGCCATTGCCGGCCGGGTGGGCGTGGAGTTGAACCTGCAGGATATGGATACGTATT
>JADLCC010000179.1 GCA_020847425.1 Saprospiraceae bacterium | reverse complement strand
GTGTGAGGCTGCGCTGAATAAACAGCGAGGTATTGTTGGTGTAGTTGATGATGTCGATGTTTTCGTTGCGGAGTTCGCGAACGATGCCGTGGATACGGCTACCTTTCATACCTACGCATGCGCCAACAGGGTCGACGCGTTCGTCGTGGCTTTCAACGGCTACTTTGGCGCGTTCGCCGGGCAGGCGTACGATATGTTTGATTTCGATAACACCATCTTCAATTTCGGGAACTTCCGCTTCCAGCAGTTTGTGCAGGAAACTCGGATCTGTACGGCTTAACATGATAAACGGCACATTGTTGCGCATTTCTACTTTGCGGATAATACCTTTCACCACATCGCCTTTGCGGTAGTAGTCGCCTTTGATCATTTCCGTACGCGGCAACACCAGTTCGTTGTTGGTAGCGTCGTCGAGGATCAGCACTTCTTTTTTCATGATCTGGCTTACCTCGCCGGTAACCACATTGCCCACGAGTTCGGAGTATTTGCGGAAAATTTCGTCTTTTTCCAGTTCCATGATCCGCGACACCAGTGTTTGGCGCGCAGCCATAATGGCCCTTCGACCGAAGTCATCTATGGAGAGTTGTTCGTAACACTCTTCACCTTCCTTCACACTTTCATCGATATACTGTCCTTCGGTGACGCTCACCTGTGCCAGTTCGTTGGTTACCTCGCCGTCGGGTACAACTTCCCGTACGCGCCAGATCTCCAGGTCACCGTTGGTGGTATTGACGATAACGTCAAAATTTTCGTCCGTACCGTATTTTTTCTTGATCAGGGTGCGGAATACGTCTTCCAAAACGCGCACCATGGTTGGGCGGTCTATGTTTTTACCGGTTTTAAAATCGGCGAATACATCTACTAAATTGACCATCTATGTATTTTTGATTTGTTGAAAATGAGTTTTTTTCTTTTTTTACCACATAGTTCACAATAGGCTTCCACATAGAACACACAGGTAAAGTGCCTGTCTGATCAGGCTATGTGATCTATGTGTCAATGCTATGTGCCTATGTGGTAAAAACTCAAAACGCGAGTTTTACAATTGCTTTTTCTATCTGATCAAAGGGAATGAAGGTTTCCACTTCAATCACTTTTTTCTTCTTTTTTTCATCCCGTTCCGTGACGGTCTGGCTCAGTACGATCTGCGTTTCCTCCACGGCTTTCAGCAGGCCCACGATCCGGTCTTTGCCGGTTTGCGTGACTTCCATCTGGCGGCCGATGTTTTTGTGGTATTGCCGTGGAAATTTCAGGGGGCGGGCAATACCCGGGCTGCTCACTTCGAGGGTGTATTTTTCACCCAGCCAGCCGTTGGTGTCGATGAATGCTTCCAGGTAGCGGCTGAGTTTCTGGCATTTTTCAAAAGTCATCCCGGAGTCGCTGTCTGCAAATACGCAGAGTTTCTGGCCGGATTTCAATTCGATTTCTACCGTAAAACAATCGGCAAATGCTTCGTCGGTGCTGTACTTTTCCTCCAGGAGTTGTGCGATGCGTTCGGTTACTTCCATTCGGAGATCGTTGTTGTTTGACTGGTGAAGGTGGATCAGGTTATGGCAAATAAAAGAGGGAACCAATGGTTCCCTCCCGGATACGAATCCCTGATTTCGTGGCGCAAAGATACGTTGCGTTTGTGGAAATACAAACAAATGCCTTTTTTTCCTGGGATTTTTACGATTTCGCCCGCACCCTGTCCTCGAATTCGCGGATCAGCACCCGCAAAGCGCCTGCGGAAAGCAGGATTTCCATCAGCGTGATGACCAGTGAAGTCATCATCAGCAACAGGCTGAATCCGAACAGGATTTTGGCGCCGATTTGCAACCCTTCATAAATCAGAAACATCGTAATCACGCAAAGCAAGATACTGGCTACGCCAAAAACCTGCATCCACCGGATCAGCCAGAGCCTGCGGCGGAGGCTGTGGATTTGTTTGAGCAACAAGTGGTGTTCCTGCTTTTCATCAAAATCGGACACGAGTTTGCGGATGAGGTTGGCTATGGCTAGAAATTTATTGGTGTAGGCAAGTAGCAACAATGAAAGAGCCGGGAACAGCAACGCCGGCGTTTGAATGGTCAGCTCCATTATGGTTATCGGTTATCCGTTATTTGTTATCTGTTTCGTGCCTGATAACAATAAAAAAGCCCCTCGTGTTGCGAGGAGCTTTCTTTTTTAAAAACTATGGGTGTGCTCGTTCACCTTCACCGTCACCGTTCCATCGGCATTGAAGGTGAGCAGGCCGTTCAGGGTTTGTTGCTGGCCGCTGCTGCTGCTGCCGGTGATCTTGGCGGTTCCGCTGCCGCCGGTAATCTTGTAGGTGGTTTTGCTGATGGTCATGTTGGTGATTTGCAGTTCGGTGCTACAGCTCAGGGTCGGGTCTGTATTGCGCAGGTTGCCGGTGAGGTCGCCTTCCAATTCATAAGAACCGTTCACAATATAAGCTGTTTCCTGGGGGCTCAGTCCGGTAAAAACCAGGTCGCCCGTCGTGACATCGCTGCCGTTCCAGTGGGCGCTGCTGAACGTGCCGTTGCCGGCAATGCCTACCGCTGCGCTCTGTGGAACGCTCAGGTTGCTGCAGGTCACCAGCCAGTCCATATTAAAGGTGTAGTTGTAAGAGGCCCCGACGGCAACCTTACTTTTGTTCAGGGTCGTATCGCCAGGCACATTACAACTATTGAGGTAGGTATCAATGATTTGTGCCATGTCGATGGTGGGCGCCGTGAAGCCGGCGGTTTTGGTGGAAACGGCGGTTTCCAGGATTTCGGCTGCTTCCGAGTCGTTCAGCAAGGCGAGAATTTCTTCTCCTGATTTGCGGCAGGAGGCGAAAATGAAAAGGGTCGCAAGGAAAAAGGTCGAGCAGATTTTTTGATTGAATGTCATGATTGGATGGTTTAATAGTTTGATAGTTGAGAATGTTGAGATTGTTGAGGGTTGAGGTGTTGAGGGTGCCTGCTCGGAAAATGGTTGTCATTTAGCCTATCGAGATGCTTACCCAACAGCCTCTACTTCCTCGTTGACAGGGCAAAGATGTGCCCGGGTTCCTGGGCCGTACAAACCAACTCAACACACGGTTGGAGGGTTTCAACCAATTGTAGTAGCGGTTGCGGTTGGTTGAAATAAATGCGCTGCTCGTTGAAAGGGGGATTTATGCCGGCATACCCGGCCTGTATATTTGTACTATCGTTGTGAGTTGTGAGTCGTGAATTGTGAGTGGCACTTCGCTCAAGACTATCAAATGTGTCCCCGCAGAAAATGGTTGTCATTTAGCCTTTTAGAGATGCTTACTCAACAATCTCAACCCTCAACAACCCTCAACAATCTCAACCCTCAACAATCTCAACCACTTAACCACTCAACCATGTTTGACCCAACCCAATTCACACTCGCCCACTGGCTGTTGTCGCCAGTAGTCATTTTTGGCCGCTATGCCGTTTTGGCCGGCCTGTGTTATTTGATTTTTTATACCTGGAAACGCAGGGTGTGGCTGTACCGGAAAGTCCAGCAAAAATTTCCACAACCCAGTGATTATCAGCGAGAAATACTCTTTTCGGCACTGACTTCTGTAATTTTTGGCGTCGTTTCCTGGATTTTTCTCGGCACTCCGCTGCGCCAGTACACCCAGTTTTATTCGGATGTTTCAGAACACGGAATCGTATGGCTGGTCGTCAGTATTCCGCTGACTTTACTGGTACACGACGCTTATTTTTACTGGTTACACCGCTGGATGCACCAGCCCAAATGGTATCGCCTTGTGCACCTGACCCACCACAAATCGGTCAACCCTTCGCCCTGGGCGGCCTATGCTTTCCACCCGGTAGAAGCGGTGCTGGAAGCGGGTATTTTGCCCATTTTACTGGTAATTATGCCGCTGCACCCTATCTCTTTCTTCGGATTTATTACCTTGATGCTGCTTTTCAACGTGTACGGTCACCTGGGCTACGAATTGTTCAGCAGAAAAACCTACGAACACCCGATTGGCCGCTGGCTCAATTCGTCGGTACACCACAACCTGCACCACGAAAAGTTTAGCGGCAATTACGGACTCTATTTTACTATCTGGGACCGGCTTTGCGGCACGCTCCGGGAAGACAGCCTTGATAAAGTTGATGAGGTGCACGGACGTAAAAGAAGTGAGAGGCGAGAAGTGAGAGGTGAGAAACAAGAAGTGAGCGGTGAGAACCTGAGCCGCGATGTGACATCTGCGAGGTACGAGCAGGTGTAATCTCGTGGCGGATTACCCATCAACAACGGCCTACATTTTTTACAATTAAAAAAATATCCATGCAACGCACCCTCCTGCTTCTGCTTTTACTAACCGGCCTGTCCGGCCTCAGCGCCCAATCCGTCAACTGGGCGACCGATATTGCTCCAATTTTATATGAAAACTGTACCAAATGCCACCGGGATGGCGGGCTGGGGCACTTTTCCCTGGTGGGCTACGGCAATGCTTTCTCCAAACGATACTCCATCCAGGAGGAAACCGGCGCACGCCGGATGCCGCCCTGGAAACCAGACCCTTCGTACCGGCAATATGCCCATGAAAACAGGCTCAGCGAAATGGAAATTCAGCGCATCAGCGATTGGGTGGATGCCGGGGCGCCCACGGGCGACCTGAGCCAGGCGCCGCCGGACCCGGTGTTTACGCAGGGTTCTTCCATCGGTGAACCGGACCATTTTTTGACTACGCCGTTTTATACCGTGACGGCTACGGAAGATGAGTACCGCTGTTTTGTCATCCCCAACGGCATCAACCAGGTTGCCTACCTGCGGGGGCTTGAAGCCATTCCCGGCAACCACCAGGTGGTACACCATATCCTGATTTACGAAGACATCACAGGTCAGGCGCAAACACTGGACGAGCAAACGCCTGATGTGCCGGGTTACGTCAATTTCGGCGGACCGGGCGTGCAGGGCGCCCGACTGGTCGGGGCCTGGGTTCCGGGGGCTCAAGCCACACTTTTGCCCTCGTTTATGGGCGTGAAACTGACACCCGGCGCCGATCTCATCGTTCAAATGCACTACCCGCAAGGTGTGACAGGCATGAGCGACATTACCACGCTGAACTTCTTTTTTACGCCGACCAATCAGAATATCCGGGAAGTATCGCTGGCGCCCCTGCTCAACCACACGCCGTTTTCCCTGCAAAACGGCCCGCTTTTTATCCCGGCCAACACCTCGAAAACCTTTCACGCAAAGTTTACCACACCTTTCAATGGCTCCCTGATCAGTGTGGCGCCACACATGCACCTGATCGGGCGTAATATTACTTCCTTCGGCGTGACGCCTCAGGGCGATACGATTCCGTTTATCCGGATCAACGACTGGGATTTCCATTGGCAGGGCGGGTATAATTTCCAGCATGTGCAGCCGATTCCTTCCGGCACTACCTTGCATGCATATGCCACCTATGATAATACGATCGACAACCCGCACCAGCCCAGCGATCCGCCTGAGGATGTGGCCAATGGTGAGGCAACGACCGATGAAATGATGCTTGTCTATTTCGCTTACATGAGTTACCAGGCTGGTGATGAAAACATCCTGCTCGACAGCACCCTGCTGAGTACGTCGGTTACGCAACTTGCTGCAAATGAGATGATTGGAAACATAATTGTTTTCCCCAATCCCGTGCAACAATGGCTCGAAGTACAATTTGAACTGTCCGAAAAAACGAACATCCGCCTCCATATTGTTGATCAGCATGGTAGGATGCTTCAGATATTGAACGAACAAAAAGACCTGACCGCAGGCAAGCACCGGCAACAAATAGATGTAAGCACCCTGCCCCCCGGCGCCTATTTTCTGGAAATACAAAGCGCCAATGCGGGGGTGGCGGGATGTAAGTTTGTAAAAATGTGAGTCGTGAGTTGTGAGTCGTGAGTGGTACTCCGCTTGGGATTACCAAATATACCCAGAGCAAAGCACCATTCACCACTCACGACTCACGACTCACCACTCACGATTCACGTCTCACGAAAATGCTCAACACCATCCTCTCCAGCCGCGGCCGCCTGATTGTCCACCTGACGGGTTGGTTGCTGGTTTCGCTGGTAACCTACTACCTGATCCTGGGTTTGCGCCCACCCGGGGAGGCACTGGCGCGTACGGTGATGAACATGGCTTTTCC
>JADLCC010000178.1 GCA_020847425.1 Saprospiraceae bacterium | reverse complement strand
GAAGCGGAATACTTTTGGCCAATGCGGGCAGGATAGTAGGCGGGTAAATCACCTTTGCCCAGAAATGGCTCATTTCCATGGCTTCGCGGTAAGTCATGCTGGGCAGGGTAAACGCTTTTTTCACCCTGCGCGGATCGGCGGTAAGCACCCCGTCTACGTCCGTCCAGATTTCAATCACCTCCGCATCCAGCGCCGCGCCGATAATTGCTGCGGTGTAATCGGAGCCGCCGCGTCCGAGCGTGGTGGTGAGGCCGTCGGCAGTACTGCCGATAAACCCGGTAACGGCCTGTACTTTCGGGTGGGCGGCATAGTGTTGGGTAATGAGTCGGTTGGTTTCCTCAAAATCCACTTTGGCGCTGCCGAAATGCGCATCGGTACGCACCACGTCCCGGGTGTCGAGGAATTCGGCAGGTACCCCGGCCTGGGTCATGACATGGGAAATGATGGCTGCCGAATTGCGCTCGCCAAAACTCACAACAAAATCGAGCGAACGCGCCGAGGCTTCCCGCAGCAGGAAAATGCCTTGCAGTACATTTGCCAGCGCCTCGAAATTGGCCAGAATGTGCGCTTCGATGGGCGCACGGTTGTCCGGTTCCAGCAATGCTGCAATGGCATCCAGGTGCCGGGCGCGTACTTTTTCCAGGATTTCCAGGTAAGACTTGTCCCCTTTCGATGCTTTTTGCGCCATCTCCAGCAGCGTATCGGTTACTTTTGAAAATGCTGAAAAAATAACCGTGAAACGGTCGCCCCGTTCCTGGTAAACTTTCAAAATATCAACCAACCCGCGAATAGCAGCGGGGCTGCCTACGGAAGTACCGCCAAATTTGAGAACTTTCATGCCGGAAAAAAGGGATGAGGAATGAGGAGTGAAGGAATGAGGACGCAAAAAACGGGCTAAAAAACCTATTTTGGAAGAAAGCAGGCAACTATTTACCATGTAGTTTTTTGCCACATAGTTCACAATAGATCCTTCACAGAGATCACATAGGTTTATACGGAATCAAATGCTATGTGACCTATGTGAAGTGTCTATTGTGATCTATGTGGTAAAAAAGAAAAACTTAAGGAAAAGACAATGTGCTAAAAGTAGGTGATCTGTGCAGGAATGCACTAATTTTCGCCGCACAAACAACAATATGACGATATGTCAACTGTACAACTCAGTATCGTGATCCCCACCAAAAACGAGGCCAACTATATCGACCGGACTTTGGCGCAGTTTGAGGAGTGGCTGGAGCCTTATGGACTTGAAATCATCGTATCGGATGCCAACAGTACGGATGGTACGGCAGAAATCGTGCGGCGCTACGAAGCCCGATACGGCCCGCAGCATGTTAAACTGGTACAGGCCCGGGGCAAACAAAATATCGCGATCGGGCGCAACCTGGGAGCCGCTGCCGCTTCCGGCGATATCCTGTTTCATATGGATGCTGATGTGTACATCCCGCAAAAACAACGTTTTTTTGAAACGGTGCTGCAAACGTTCAGCCGGCCCGAAGTGGTGGCTGCAACAGTACCGCTGCGGGTGTATCCGGATGAAACGCGCCTCAGCGATCGGCTCTATCATGTTTTTATGAACATGGTCATACGTTTGTCCTTCGTGGCGGGTGTTTACCTGGCAAAAGGAGAATGCCAGCTCGTACGGCGGCGCGTTTTTGAAAAAATAGGCGGTTACAATGAAAAAATTGTGGCCGGGGAAGATTGTAACCTGTTTTACCGGCTGAGCAAGGAAGGCCACATTTCGTATTTGTGGCACCTGCGGGTGCACCATTCGCCGCGCCGCTTCCGCCAGTACGGCTATTGGGGTATCAGCTGGATTTACCTGCGCGAGGGACTTTCGCTGCTGTTCCGGGGCAGGTCGTATGCGGAAGAGTGGGAGCCAGTGCGGTGAGTGCCGCCCCACACTACTGGACATTTTAAGCCTGGGTGAAAAACTTGTACGCTGGAACGCTGTTCCGGCCTCGAAAATGGCCAGGCATTGCCGGAACAGCGTTCCAGCGTACAAAAATGTCCAGTAGTATGGTGCCGCCTGCCCGTTCGAGTATTTTTAAACGATCTGTATCCATGCCCTACCAGGCGCCTTACCATATACCTTGCAATATCCATTAGAGTTTCATTTCGGCCCTTTTCACATCCACGCCCACCTGCTCTTCGAAATGCTCGCCTACACGCTCGGCTACCGGCTGTATGTGTGGCAACGCGCCCGCAGCCGGGACCCGATCAACGACGATCAGCGCTGGCTGATTTTTGTCGGCGCGGCTGCAGGCGCTTTCCTGGGCAGCCACTTGCTGGGCGTGCTCGAACGGCCCGCAGAACTGGCTCAACTCAACTGGCTGATCTGGCTCGATAACAAAACCGTAGTGGGCGGCTTCCTCGGCGGCTTGATCGGGGTGGAAACCACCAAAAAAGCCATCGGCGTCCGGGTATCTTCCGGCGACCTGATGGCGTTCCCGATCATTTTTGCACTGGTGATCGGCCGGCTCGGCTGCCACTTCGCCGGACTCGAAGACGGCACCCACGGCCTGCCCTCCGCATTGCCCTGGGCAATAGATTTTGGAGACGGCATACCCAGACACCCCGTAAATCTATACGAAATAGTGATGCTCCTGGCCCTGGCCGGCGCAATCCGGTACCGGGAAAAACAGGGGCCGTTGTCCGACGGTATGCGCTTTAAATTTTTTATGATCGGCTACCTCTTTTGGCGTTTCTTTGTGGAGTGGCTAAAGCCCGTCTGGTTGTTTTCTTTCGGACTGTCCACCATACAGTTAGCATGCCTGGCCGGTCTTATTTATTACCGGAAAACGATTGCCCAAAAGATCGGCATTGCCCGTGTTTATTGCTTTTTACTCATTGCATTTTGCATTTTGCCCTTTGCCTCTTGACTATGGAACGCCCTTATATCTACTACGACTTCACCCAATCCCTCTGCTCGCAGTGCCTGCGCCGGGTCGACACAAAAATTGTTTTTCAGGACGAAAAGGTGTACATGCTGAAACGCTGCCCCGAACACGGCGCGGAAAAAGTGCTGATCGCTACTGATGTGGAATATTACCGGAATACCCGGAACTATGCCAAAAAAAGCGAAATGCCGCTCAAGTTCAACACCAAAACGCATTTCGGCTGCCCGTATGACTGCGGACTTTGCCCCGACCACGAGCAGCATTCCTGCCTGACCATCGTGGAAGTAACCGACCGCTGCAACCTGGCCTGCCCCACCTGCTACGCCGAATCGTCGCCGCACCACGGCAGGCACCGCACGCTCGCGGAAATAGAACACATGCTCGACCTCGTGGTCGCCAACGAAGGCCAACCCGATGTGGTGCAAATCAGCGGTGGAGAGCCAACGGTACACCCGCAGTTTTTTGAAATTCTCGACATCGCCAAACGCAAACCCATCCGGCACCTGATGCTGAATACCAACGGCATCCGCATCGCCAAAGACCCGGCCTTTGCCGAACGGCTGGCGACTTATATGCCTGATTTTGAGGTTTATCTGCAATTCGATTCCCTCCAGCCGCATGTGCTGGAAAGCCTGCGCGGCGAAAACCTGCTGGATGTGCGGATGCGGGCACTGGAAAACCTCAACCGGGTCAATCTTTCGACCACACTGGTGGTTACGCTGCAGAAAGGTTTGAACGACAAGGAAATAGGAGACATCATCACCTTTGCACTCGGACAAAAATGTGTGCGCGGCGTCACCTTCCAGCCCACCCAGATCGCCGGCAGGGTGGAAGGTTTCGAGCCCGCGACCGACCGGATCACCCTGACGGAAGTGCGGCAGGAAATCCTGAACCAGTCGCCGGTTTTTAAGCCCGAAGACATCATTCCGGTGCCCTGCAACCCCGATGCGCTGGCCATGGCCTACGCCCTGAAAATTGACGGTCAGGTATTCCCGCTCACCCGTTACCTCAATCCGCAGGACCTGCTCGACAACTCGCGCAATACCATCGTGTACGAACAGGACGAGCGCCTGCACAGCCACATGGTGCAGTTGTTCAGCACCGGCAATTCGGTGGAATGCGCTACCGGCGAACTGCACAGCATCATGTGCTGCCTGCCGCAGATCGACGCGCCTACGCTGGGCTACGACAACCTGTTTCGCATCATTATCATGCGTTTTATCGACGCTTATGATTTCGATGTGCGGGCCATCAAAAAGTCATGCGTACACATCGTAAGCCCGGAAGACGATAAAATTATTCCCTTTGAAACGATGAACCTGTTCTACCGCGATGCTGCGAAACGGGCGCATCTGGAACGGCTCAGAAATCCAATCCTGGCGCCAGTTTAACACACTAATTATTTTTATACAAATGCTTGAGTGTCAAGCCGGATAACTGATAACCAATAACTACATATCAACTTTGAATTATGTACGAAGATCCACTCGACCAGCCTGAAAACACCCCTGTAGAACCAACGCCGCCTATGCCACTCGGCAAAGTTGCACTGATCAACTTTGGTATTATGTTCGTTTACATGATACTCACCGCCACCATGGATAACAGCGGAAGTGGAGGCGAAGCCGGCCTGGCCAGCCTCATTTTTGATGCCACGCTCCTGACTTTTCAGGTGGCTATCAATATCATCGGCGGTTTGATCCTGTTGTTCACCAGCCAGAAACACGTCGGCCGGGCCATGCTGCTCAGCGGGCTGTTGGTGGGAATCATCGGGTTCGGGGCTTGTATTGGGAAAGCGTCTATGTATTAAAGTGCGAAGCCGTTAGTGCGAAGTCGTCAGTCCGTAGAGTCCGCCGTTTCATGTTATGGCAACCCAAGTGTGAAACGGCGGACTCTACGGACTTCGGACTTCGCACTAACGACTTCGCACTTTTCACCGACCGCTTTCGCTGACCATTCTACTCAAGTCCGCATTAAACTGCGCTGCAGCCATCAGATCTTCCAGGCCGAAGTGCATGCGGTAGCGCCAGTAGTGTTTGGCGATAGCGGGAATATTGATGCGTTCGTCGTGCGGGTTTTCCCGCCGCAGTTTTTCGTCGCTGCCCAGGAGGTCCTGTAGTTGGAAAATGCTCCACATGGCCGGCGAATTAAAATGTTGCTGGATAATGGCCCGATTGACCCAGGGTTCGCAGAAATAAGGCGCCGTGCCGTGGTAGCCGAGTATTTCGTTAAAAAAGCGCTGGGACAGTTTGGGGTCTTCTTCCCACCAGCCGCGAATGGTGCTCATGTCGTGCGTCGAGGGCGTGACCACCGAACGGTAGGGCGCGTCTTTCGGGTGAAAAAACGTGGCGCCGTAGGCTTTCGGCATCCGTTGTATTTCGAGGCTCAGAATACCCAGTTCCTCCATCACATCCGGTACGCAGCGCGGCACCATGCCCAGGTCTTCTCCGCAAATCAGCATATTGGTGCTGCGTTTGAGCGCGGGCAGTTTTTCCATGGCCTGTATTTGCCAGAAATCGTCCTGGCGGCGGAAAAAATAGTTGACATACAGGTCTTTCAACGGTGCTTTGATCTCTTCGGGCAGGTACTGAAACGACGTTGTTTTTTCGATGCCGAAGCGGAAAGCGCCCGCCCAGTTACCGCTTGTAGCATTGGCATCGCTGAGCAGGATAACATTGGAGATCAGCGCATACAGCCCATCGCGGCGGCGCTGGTTGTGCTCGTCAGGCTTTTGTGTATTGAAGTATTGCTCTACTTTTCTTTGGGTATCAAAGGCAGGGAGTAGCGCAAAACCACCTTTTACGGCTTTCAGGCAATTTTCGGCGATCCAGTTTGCGTCGTCTCCAAAAGTATCGAGCAGTATTTTTTCGTTGATAAACGGCATGCAAAAACGCTCGAAACTAAAGCCGATACCTGCATCGCGCAATTCCTGTTCGGTCACCGGAATAGCAGGCTTAAACTGCCCCAGAATACCTTCCACGGCGTCGATCGGAATACTCCAGATGCGGAAAAAACCGAGGATGTGGTCGATGCGGAAAGCGTCGAAATAAAGGCTCATCTGTTCGAAACGCTGTTTCCACCAGGCAAAACCATCGTTTTTCATCCGCTCCCAGTTGTAGGTCGGGAAGCCCCAGTTTTGCCCTTTTTCCGCAAAATCATCGGGCGGCGCCCCGGCCTGCTGGTCCATATTGTACAGATCGGGCGCCATCCAGGCGTCGCAGCTGTAGCGGTAAATACCAATCGGGATGTCGCCTTTCACGGCCAGGCCTTTCTGGTGGCAATAGTCGGTGGCCGCTTTGAGTTGCAGGTGGAGTTGCCACTGCACAAAAAGATGTAGTGCAATCTGGTCGAATTGCTCGGACCCCGGCTTCAATAGTTTGTCAATATCCTTGGGCTTGTACACCGAATGCGACGACCACTGATTGAAATCGGCGGTGCCGTTTACATCGCGCAGCCAGCAAAACGCGGCATACGGCGCCAACCAGTCTTTATTGGCCTCGTAATAGGCGAGATAATCTTTGTCCTTCAACCAGTCGGCTTTCAGTAGGTCGTACAACTGGCGGATAATATCCCATTTTAATTGCAGAACCGCTTCGTAATCAACACTTTCCAGCGCATTGAGGGCCTTTTGCTGTTTCAAATACGGTTTCAGCAGCGCGGCGTGTTTTTTGCCGGCCAATTGCTCCATATTCAGGAAAATGGGGTGCAGGGCAAAGGCAGAAATAGCGGAATACGGGTACGAATCCACCCAGGAGTGGGTGGCAGTTGTGTCGTTGATGGGCAACAACTGGATTATTTTCAGTCCGACCGACTTGGCCCAGTCGGCCAGCAGCGGCATATCGGAAAACTCCCCGACACCCCAGCTCTTTTTGCTGCGCAGGCTAAACACCGGAATGGCTACCCCGGCGCCTTTCCAGGTGTCGTTGGGCAGGCGGATAAAACCGTCGTGTAAGGTGGTGCTTTGTTTTTTTTGTCCGGCAGAAGGCGCGTACAGGATTCGGTTATTGCCCGTTTCAAAGCCCACAAAACGATTGTTAGCAGTGTCCCAAACACCATATTTATACCCCAACGGAAAGTCCTCCTGCGTAAGATCCAGACGGATCGTCCACCAGTTGCCCTCTCTTTTTAGCACCAGTGGCGCGCCGGTATCCCAGGACCGCAAGGCTACTCCATGCCCCAGCAGGCATACCACCTGACTGGCTTGCAGCAGGGGCGCTTTCACCTTAAATACGTGTGAAAAAACCTGCTTGGCAGCCTGCTTTGGAAGTGCCGCCGGCGCCGGATTAAAAATATTTTGAAACGGCTGTGTCAAAAAAGTATTTTCTATCGCCCCGGTAGAGTTCCAGTAATCGACCACTTCCTGGTAATCCATGGTTTTGTCCGACAGGTCGAGCACCCGCTCCGTTTCCCATTCTCTGGTCAGCGCACCATTGGCCGACTGAAAAAGATATTGGTACTGGAGGGTTGGATATTGCGCAGCATCGAGTTCGAATACCCCGTGCCAGAGGTCTTCATTCAGATAGCTGAGCAATCGAGGTTGTTCCTGCCCGAAAGAGACCAGGCAGTTTTCGCCCATTCGGGTGTGATAACGCAGGATAAAGTGAACTTTCATACGATGCCTTCGCGGGGTCGTTTATCCGCGAAAGGGCAAAAGTATAAAGCCGTAGATAATCAGCGCTGCGAATTTTTATCCGGGAGGCTGAAAAGTGATTTCTAAAAAGCCGGCGTAGCGCGAAATCAGGTATTCACCCGGTTCGATAAGCAGCAATTCACCAGGCAGTCCCAGTTTTTCCATGATGGAATCGGGAAGCAGGTAACCGGAATCTATCAGAAAATGGCTGTTTTGGAAAAAGTATTCAACGGAAGCCTCCTGCATGGCGGCATATTCGAATACGAGCCGGACCACACCGGGTTGCGGCACACTCAACCAGGCTTTTGTTTGATGCCTGCAGCCACAGTTGGGCGTTGCTGAAGTGTCGATACGGCAAATACCATGTTGGCTGCAATCTGGATAACGCGGATTTCCTAACACAACTATGGCTGAAATGGATACGTTCTGGGTGGCAAGGCTGCTGGCAGCTTGCCGATTGATTATCATCGGATTCATTACTAATGCGAATCATGGGTTAAAACAGATCAAAATCGCCAAAATATGGTTAATGCTGCCCCAACCTGGGTGTCATCCTGAGCGTAGCGAAGGATCTGCCCAAGCGTGAAAAGCAATATTTGCACTTTTG
>JADLCC010000177.1 GCA_020847425.1 Saprospiraceae bacterium | reverse complement strand
GTAGGAGCCCTGGAAGAAAATGCTCAGGTCGAACCGTTTGTAACTCAGGTTGTTGGTGATCCCGCCGATAAAATCAGGGTGCGGGTTGCCGACTTTCGTGCGGTCGGCGGTGCTGAGCACACCATCGAAGTTTTTATCCGCATAAACGATATCGCCGGTAGAAGGGTCCACACCCAGCGATTCGTAACTGTAAAAAATGCCGATCGGTTCGCCTTCCTGGATGCGGTTGCTGCCGCGGCCGAGGTCGTCTATAGGTTGGCCGCCATACAGTTTGAGCACTTTATTCCGGTTCAGGGAGAAATTGATGCGGGTAACCCAGGTCAGCGCGCGTCCGGAAAGGTTGTCGGTGGTCAAAGACATTTCGACGCCTTTGTTTTCCACTTCCCCCACATTTTCCGTGACGGTACCGAAACCGGAACTGGTAGGTACCGGTCGGGCGAGCAGCAGGTCTTTGGTTTGTTTGTTGTAAAAATCGGCCGACAACACGATTTTATTGTCAAAAAGACCCAGATCTAGGCCGATGTTCATTTGTGTTGTACTTTCCCATTTGAGGTTCGGGTTGGGAATATTGCTGGGGTAAATACCCGGCTGGCCGCCATAAGCGGTGATTCCATAAAGTTCGGCGAACAGGAAAGCCGGAATATCGTCGTTGCCGGTGAGGCCGTAACTGCCGCGCAGTTTGAGTTCGGAAATAGCATTTGCCTTAAAAAACTCCTCCTGAGAAATACGCCAGCCCACAGAAACAGCAGGGAAAAAGCCGTTGCGGTTGTTTTCGCCGAAACGCGAAGAGCCGTCGATCCTGCCTGAAAAAGTGAGCAGGTATTTGTCGTCGAAATTGTAGTTGGCGCGTGCAAAATACGAGCGGAGTCCGTTGTCGGAACCACTGGAACTCGCGGATACGATCGTAGTGGCAGAATTGAGGTATTCCAGGGAAGGATCGGCAAAATCCTGTCCACGGATAAAGGATGACCGCGACTGGTATTTTTCAAAACTGTAACCCACCAGCACTTCCATACTGTGCTGGTCTATCGATTTCTGGTATTTCAGCAGGTTGTTGGACACCAGGTTGAGCACGTTGGTGTACGTTTCAAAACCCAGTCCGTTGAATTTCGCGCCCTGCACCGTTTTAATGGATTCGTAAGCGTGTTCCCGGAAATTCAGGAAGTCGGCGCCCCATTTGGTGGAAAAAGTCAGCCCTGGAAGGATATTGTAATCCGCGAAAATATTGGCGACCGAACGGAAAGAAAAGTTCTGGTTGATGGCCTCATTGGCAATGGAAACCGCATTGGAATACGGGCCGTCCTGGTTGTAACTGCCGTCTTCATTGTACACCGGGAAAATGGCCGGGGTGGAAATACCGTTCGGCAGCGGACCGTGCAGGGTCTGGTCGCCTTCCACCCGGTCCATTTTGGAATAGGTGAGACCGATGCTGGTACCCACGGTCAGTTTGTCCGACATTTTGTGGTCCACATTCACACGTCCGTTGAGGCGGCGGTAATTGGTGCCGATCACGATACCTTTCTGCTCGAACAAATTGCCGCTCAGGAAAATCTTCGTTTTGTCATTGCCACCGGTCGACGATAATTCGTAGTTGGAAATCGGCGCTGTCTGGAAAATAACATCCTGCCAGTCGGTATTGATTCTGATGTTGTTGATGTCATCCGGTGAAAATACCTCAGAACCGGACAGGTCATTTCTGTACAACATCCATTCGCGGGCATCCAGCATATCGAGGGTTTTCCAGGCTTGCTGAATACCGTAATAGGCGTTAAAATTGACCACCGATTTTTGGCTTTTTCCCCGTTTTGTGGTGATCAGTACAACGCCGTTGGAAGCGCGCGCGCCGTAAATGGCCGCTGCTGCAGCGTCTTTCAGGATACTGATCGAAGCGATGTCATTGGGACTCAGGTCGGATAAAGCGTTGATACCCTGGCCTTCATAACCCACCTGGGCAAAGTCGCCGGTGGTGACGGGAATACCATCGACCACATACAAGGGCTGGCTGGAACCGCCGATGGAACTCACCCCCCGAATCCGGACGGAAAGTTGCGCACCCGGGGTGCCGGAGTTCTGCACCACCTGCACACCCGCAGCCTGTCCCTGCATGATCCCGTCGAGGGTAGCCACCGGGAGGTCCTTCAGGTCGTCGGATTTGATTTCGCCGATCGCGCCGGTCAGCAGGGCTTTTTGCTCCACGCCGTATCCGACGATGATAATCTCCGACAATTTGTTCAGGTCTTGTTCCAGCACGACGTCGATCACCTTGCGGGCGCCGATGTCAATGCGTTGTTTTACATAACCGATCAGTGAAAACTCGAGCGTTTTTGCTGCGTCGCTTGCTTTCAGGCTGTACGCGCCGTTATAGTCTGTCACGGTTCCGTTGGTGGTACCTTGTTCTACAATGGTTACGCCGGGAAGCGCTTCGCCATCGGAGGAAACTACTTTCCCGGTGATGATCTGTTCGATTTTTGGTGGTGAAAAGCCCGGGGCTGCAGCGTACAGGGTGTGGGCGAAAGAGGCAGTGGTGCAACACAGTAAACCCTGTAAGATAAAAATCAGGGTGCGTGTTTGCCGGTGAAGTGGTATACGTTTTATCATACTACAATGATGCATCAATAAACCTGTTAAAAATGTGGAAGGGTTTTCCCAGAGCAGAAAGACCCGAAAAAAACATTCAGGCTGCATTGACCGGCAGTCCTGCTATGGGAGGGCAAAAGTGGTATTCACAACGTAGGATTCCTACATTTGAAGCGGATATTTTTTGAACACCGGCTCAAATGTAGGAAAACAGGGCGTTCGATTTTGGGCTGGACCCTATTTTTTCTGCGAATGATCGCTATTTTGCCATTCCTGAACAAACGACAGGAATGATATCGTGTTTGTGGTTTGTTTGGATAAATTGTGTCTAAATTAGGGCCGGTAAAATGACTTATACATGTATTCTTGGTTTTTTTCGGCGCAAAACATGAGTCATCCCGAATTTTTCGTTGCATTTGCTTACCCATGCACCCCTTGTCATCCTGCCGGGAACCG
>JADLCC010000176.1 GCA_020847425.1 Saprospiraceae bacterium | reverse complement strand
GATGAATCGCCCCGAGTATATACAAGTAATGAAAGGCAGGGAACTGAACGCGCTACAAGTGGAATTGAACAGCAAAACCTGGATGCCCAGCGTATCCGGGTTCCTGCAATATTCCCCCGGGTTCCAGGGCGGTTTTGGCGACGATTCCAAATGGTTTTTTATTCCTTCGGCTGTAGCCGGCGTTTCGGTCAATATTCCCATCTGGGACGGCGGCGGCTCCAAAGCGCGGCGCGAACGGGCCATTATCGGTATTCAAACCCTCGATGCCCAAAAACAGATGCTCGAAAATGCCATCGCCCTCGAAGTGGAAACAGCGCGCAAACAATACATCAATGCACAGGAACGGGTAGCCAGCCAGCAAAGGAACCTGGACCTCGCCCAACGCATTTACGATACCACCCAAACCAAATACAAAGCCGGCGTCGGCAGCAGTTTTGAAGTTACACAGGCCGAACAGGGGCTGTACTCCGCTCAGCAAAACCTGATGCAGGCGCGTTACGACCTGCTCAGCGCGCGGATCAGCATCAAAAAGGCTTTGGGGCTCGAAAAATAGTTGAGATTGTTGAGGGTTGAGTTGTTGAGGGTGGTAACCCAGGCCGGAAATACCAAGAGTTGCCCCCCTCAACAATCTCAACAACTCAACAGTCTCAACAACTCAACCCTCAACAACCTCCAAACCATCAATTATAAAAAAATTAAACATGAACAATAAGAATCTCCTCTCTCTTGTAACCATCGGCCTTGGCATTTTGCTGCTGACGGCCTGCGGCGGCAACCCACAAGACCCCGCTCAACAGCTCGCTGCGCTGAAAGAACAAAAAGCGCAGCTCGACACACAAATCAGCGCACTGGAAAAACAACTTGGCGCCGCCAACGGACCGGTAATGCGGATCAAAACCATCGGTGTTACGGAAGTGAATACCGGTTTGTTTCGTCATTTCATCGACCTGCAGGGCAAAGTGGACGCCGACGAAAGCGTGACGGCAACTTCCAAAATGCCGGGCGCACTCAAACGGGTGTACGTGAAAAACGGCGCTGAAGTGCGTCAGGGACAATTGCTGGCTGAAATTGAAGACAATGTGCTCCAAAAAAGCCTCGCCGAACTGGACGGGCAACTTGCAACTGCCACTGATATTTACAACCGCCAAAAAGGGTTGTGGGACCAGAAAATCGGCACTGAAGTAGCCCTGATCCAGGCTAAAAACAGCAAGGAAGGCCTCGAACGCAGCATCGCTACTTTAAAGGAAAACATGAGCCAGACAAAAATCTATGCGCCCACCAGCGGCACGGTAGATCTGGTGTTCCTCAAACAGGGCCAGATGATTTCTCCCGGGATGCCATTGTGCAACATCCTGAACCTCACCAACCTGAAAATCAAAGGGGAAGTGACGGAAGCCTATGCTTCAAAAGTGCGCAAAGGCGACCAGGTGCAGGTGTTTTTTCCCGACCTGAAAAAAGAGATTTCCACCCGTGTGACCTATGTCAGCAAAACCATCAACCCAACCACCCGCACGTTTGTGGTGGAATGCGCGCTGCCAAAATCAGGCGACTACCGTGCCAACCAGATTGCGGTAATGAAGATTGTGGATTACCAAAACCCGAACGCCGTTTCTATTCCGGTCAATGTGATCCAGACTGCCGAAGATGGCGAATTTGTCCTGATTGCTGAAAAAACCGGGGAAAAATCAGCCGTTGCCAAAAAAGCGCCCATCAAACAAGGCAGCAATTACAACGGCCAGGTGGAAATCCTCAGCGGATTGAAAAAAGGCGACTGGGTGATCACCACTGGCTTCCAGGATGTGAACAACGGTGAAACAGTTGCATTCTAACATGATTTGATCCGCTTTTCCGCATGTACACACCCTCCTATTTTGCACAGACAGATACGGCTACCCTGGTGGCTTTTATGCAGCGTTTTTCTTTTGCGACCATTGTGTCGCAGATAGACGGACGTCCGGTTGCTTCGCATTTGCCGTTTGTGGTCGAGCATAGTGGTGATGGGCAGCTTGTCCTGCTGGCACATTTTGCCAAAGCGAATCCGCAGTGGCAAACGCTGGCAGAACAACCGGTACTGGTCATTTTCACTGCACCGCATGCCTACATTTCGCCGTCGTTGTATGAGAAAGAACTGAACGTGCCCACCTGGAACTACGTTGCCGTACATGCGTACGGACAGGTTACGCTGGTTACGGATGAGGCGCAGGCTTTTGAATTGCTCGAAAAGCAGATGCAAACCTTTGAAAAAGAATATCTTATACAATGGTCTGGTCTGCCGCAGGAGTATAAAAACGCGATGCTGAAAGGAATTGTGGCATTTCGGATGGAGATCACACAACTGGAAGGAAAAGAAAAACTGAGTCAGAACAAGAAGGCCGGGGAACAGGAAAAAATCAGGACGCATTTGGCGGAAAGCCCCGACGGGGCGGCACGACAAATAGCCGAACGAATGCAACAAAAAGCCCCTTCCTGAAAAACCAAATTCACCCCTTGTTACCCTTCACAGGGCAAACGAATTCAAAGCATCACTCATTCAATCATTGATAAATGAAAGAATTTAAACCTACTTCGTGGGCTATCGATAACCGCACTTCGATTTTCATCATAACGGTGATCATTACGCTGGCGGGTATTATGTCATACAACTCCTTACCCAAGGAGCAATTCCCGGATGTGACTGTGCCACAGATTTTTGTGACAACCATTTATCCCGGCGCCTCGCCATCGGACATGGAGCAACTCGTCACCAAACCGATTGAAAAACAGCTCAAGGGATTGAGCGGCGTCAAAAAAATATCTTCTTCTTCCGTTCAGGACTTCTCGAATGTTATTGTCGAGTTCAACACCAGTCTAGACGTAGCACAATGCAAACAGAAGGTAAAAGACGGTGTGGACAAGGCAAAACGCGACCTGCCGACCGACCTGCTGACGGATCCGACCGTGACGGAATTCGACATCTCTGAAATTCCGATCATGAACGTCAACGTAGCCGGCGATTTCGACCTCGACAAGTTGAAAGACTATGCGGACAAGTTGAAAGACAAGATCGAAGAAATGCGCGAAATCACGCGGGTCGACCTCGTGGGCGCACTCGAAAAAGAGGTCCAGATCAATGTCGACAAGTACAAAATGAACGCAGCCAGCCTCACTTTCCGCGACATTGAAAACGCCTTGGCTTTTGAAAACATGACCATCTCTGCGGGCAATGTGGATATTGGCGGCATGACCCGCTCGGTATCCATCCGCGGCGATTTTAAAGACATGGAACAAATCAAAAACATCATTGTAGGTTCCCAATCGGGCGCAATGCTGTATTTGAAAGATGTGGCTGAGGTAAAAATGGGGCACGAGGAGCAGGAAAGTTACAGCCGCCTCAATGGCCGCAACGTCATTTCGCTCAACGTCATCAAACGCACCGGCGAAAACCTCATCAGCGCTTCCGACAAAATCAAAGAGGTAGTGGATGAAATGAAAGCCAATGAGTTTCCGACCAACCTCGAAGTCAGTATCACTGGCGACCAAAGCCGCGCTACCCGCACTACCCTGCACGACCTGATCAACACCATCATCATCGGTTTTATCCTGGTGGCGCTGATCCTGATGTTCTTTATGGGTGGCACCAATGCGGTTTTCGTAGCACTGGCAGTGCCACTTTCGATGTTTATAGCATTCATGGTGCTGCCGAGTATCGGGTTCACCCTCAATTTTATCGTGCTTTTTGCATTCCTGCTGGGGCTCGGTATTGTAGTGGATGACGCCATTGTCGTCGTCGAAAACACCCACCGGATTTACCATGAAGAAGCCGATCTCGGTATCGTACATGCTGCCAAAAAAGCGGCAGGTGAAGTATTCCTGCCGGTATTGTCCGGTACTGCCACGACGCTTGCGCCGTTTTTCCCACTGGTATTCTGGGGCGGTATTTTTGGCAAATTCATGCACTACCTGCCGGTAACGATTATCATCACACTGACAGCTTCCCTGCTGGTGGCGTATATCATCAACCCGGTTTTTGCCGTGTGGTTTATGAAAAAAGAAGGGGACGAATCCCGTGCGATCAACCCGAGAAAAGCGCGCAACCGCACTTATGCCGCTTATGGCGTATTCGGTCTGGCAACCCTGTTTTTCTACCTGAACGGCAGCATCGCCATGGGCAACTTCATGGTATTCTGCGCTTTGTTTATTGTGTTCTACCGTTTTGTGTTGGATAAAGCCGTGATCTGGTTCCAGGACAAAGCCTGGCCGGCATTCCAGAATGCTTATGCCGGATTCTTGTCCGCAGTACTCAATCATCCCTGGAAAATGCTGTTGGGCATGACCTTCCTGCTGTTCAGCGCCTGTGGACTCACCCTCTCGCGCCAGCCGAATATCGTGCTGTTCCCCAAAGCCGATCCGAATTTCATTTATGTATACATGACGCTGCCTGTCGGTACCGACATCACCGTGACCGACTCGCTCACCCGCATCATGGAAAGTAAGGTTCAGGAAGTGTTGGGCGAAAACAATCCGATTGTGGAATCAGTGATCGCCAACGTGGCCCTTGGCGCATCGGAAGACCAGTTCGACCGTTCCGCTACTTCCAACAAAGGAAAAGTAGGCGTGGCTTTTGTAGAATTCAGCCAGCGCAACGGTGTCAGCACGGCAACTTACATGGACAAAATCCGCAATGCCACCAAAGGTATTATCCCGGGCGCCGAAATCGTTGTGGACCAGGAACAGGGCGGACCACCAACACCGAAACCAGTTTCAGTGGAAATACGCGGTGAGGATTTTGACAAACTGATCGCTTCCGCTACCCTCGTAAAACGTTACCTGGACTCACTCGCCATTCCCGGTGTGGAAGAACTCCGCAGCGACCTGATCATTTCCAAACCTGAAATCAGTATTCAAATCGACCGCGACCGTGCCAACAGGGAAGGTATTTCCACGGCACAGATCGGCGGCGAATTCCGAACGGCAATTTTGGGCAAAGAAGCCACCAAATTCAAAGATGGCGAAGACGAGATCCCGGTTGTAATCCGTTTGCAGAAAGACCAGCGCGAAAACATCAATGCGGTGGAAAACCTCAACATTACTTTCCGCGACATGAATATGGGCGGCGTATTGCGTTCGGTTCCCATGGCGGCACTGGCAGAGGTGAAATACGCCAATACTTATGGTGGTATCCGCCGCAAGGACCAGGAGCGTTTGGTTACTATTTCTTCTAATATTACAGCGGAATACCAGCCCAAACAAACCGAAGTGGTGAATGCCGTGAAAGCAGCAGTTTTGGCACTGCCGCCGCAGGATGGCACCATCGTAGGGTTTGCCGGTGAAGACGCGGAATTCATCGATGCGGCTACCTTCCTGGGTACCTCTCTGCTCATTTCTATTGGGCTGATCCTGCTGATCCTGGTAACACAATTCAACTCTTTTGGTAAAATGCTCATCATTATGACCGAGGTTGTGTTCTCCATCATCGGCGTGTTGCTGGGGATGTACTTCACGAACATGGATTTCTCTGTGATCATGATGGGTGTGGGTATCGTCGCACTGGCCGGCATTGTGGTGCGAAACGGGATTTTGCTCGTCGAATTCACCGACAACTTACGAGAACGGGGCATGGGTGTCCGGGAGGCTGTTATTGAAGCCGGACGTATCCGTATGACCCCTGTTCTGCTCACTGCAACCGCTACCATCCTCGGTCTGTTGCCCCTGGCAGTTGGTTTCAATATCGACTTCGAAACCTTGTTTGCGCACGGCGACCCTAAAATCTTCTTCGGCGGCGACTCCGTAGCTTTCTGGGGCCCCTTGTCATGGACTATTATCTATGGTCTGGGTTTTGCCACTTTCATCACGCTGATTATCCTGCCGGTTATGTACCTCAAAGGGAAACAGGTGAAAGACTGGTGGGAGACCCATATGTAACAGAGGAAAGAGAGCAAAGGACAAGGTTTGAACCACATAGGCACAGTAGGTTTACCACATAGTTCACATAGCAGCTTGTATAGCCATCTATGTGAACTATGTGGTAAACCTACTGTGCCTATGTGGTTCAAAATCCTCAAAAAAAAATCCCGAATTCTCCACAATGGGAAAATCCGGGATACCACTCATTTCAATTTATGAAGCATTGTTAATCCGTTTATCAGTAATCTACTACTGAACATCCCAGAACACGCGCTCGTTCAGGCCCGCTTTTTGAGCCGGAGCATTTGGGTTCAGGTCGATTTCAGACTGCGGATAGTACAGGGAACGCGGCAATTCAGCAACCAAAGCATTTGGTGGAATAGTGATGGCCGGGTAACCCGTACGACGAAGATCGTTCCAGGGTTCCATGATAACACCATAGCTCGCGATGAACTTTTCTTCGATGATCGCGCGTACTTTTTCATCGTCGGTACCTGCCAGTGTACCACTTGCAGCGATATAAGCATCGATCTGCGCCGTAGGCACGCCCGCTGCGGTCATCGATGCACGAATACCAGCCTGGTAGAATGCTTCCGCATCGCCGGGAGCGCCGTAAACGGCCGCTTCTGCGCGGATGAAGTTGTATTCTGCAAACGTCAGCATACGAATCGGTGCCGTGCCGTTGTAGGAATAGGCCGTATAAAGAATAGATCCATCCGCCTGAGCAGCCACAGCAGTGGTGTTCGTCGTATCTCCACGCAGATACGTGTGCATCCGAGAGTATTTTTGAGACGGCGCATCTCCACCTTTTGCACCGGTGAAAGTGGCTGAATCAAACGGGCGGGTGAACGGGAATGGTGTGAAGAAACGGGAACGGCGCGGGTCGCTGCGCACATTCATCAGTTCTACCAGCGTAGCATTCGGGAAAAACTGGTTGTTGCGGTCCAGTTCAAACTGGTGAATCGGATTCTGGCGGCGCGCTTCATTAATAAAAGGCATCTGGAAATTATCCGCATTGCTCTCCATGAATACACCGGAACCAACCAATGCTGAAATTTTCTGTACCGTACCTGCTTTATCCTTTTTGCTTTGGTGGATCAGCATACGCAGTTTCAGCGTATTGGCCAACTTTTCCCAACGCGGTTTGGAAGCGGAAAACGCTCCCGAGTAAATCGTCGAATTTGCGCCGGGTGATTTTACCGAAGTCGTCGCATTCAGGTCGGCGATAGCCTCCGTCAGCAAACGATCCAAAGCACCGTAGATAGCCTCACCGTCGTCGAAAGCCGGCTTCGTATTTTCCGTAAACAGCAGTGCCTGTGTATAAGGCGCTTTGCCCCAGGCATCCACAATCAGTTGGAAGGTGTATGCTTTCAGGATTTTGGCTACCCCGCCGAAGTGCGGGCTGTTCTCAGCCGCCGCTTTTTGAATGACGAGTTCCAGATCGCTCAGGACAGTAGCGTACATCAGGTTCCATACGTTATTCAGGTCGGAACCCTGGATATTGTAGCGCTCGTACTCCTGGTTTTGAGTAGTAGCGCCTGTTCCCTGGCCGGAGAATTGTTGCGCCAGCAGTGCACTGTAACGGTGCAGGTCGGAACCCGAAAAGAAACCGACAGCTACCGTAGAAGAGGTGAGCAGTTGCTCGATCGGAGCATCCTGTACCCTGTCGGGGTCCACGTTCACATCGAGAAAATCCTTGCAGGAAGCGAGCAAAGAAACCCCGATTACCAGAACGCTATATTGGAAGAATTTATTCAGTTGCATAAATCCCAGATTTATTTTAAAGTGAATGAATTGATTTCAACAAGTAATGAATATCACTACTCTACACGTTTAAAGCGTTACACGCAGGCTTGCGCCGTAAGAACGCGTTTGTGGCAATGCATTGAACTCCAGACCGGATGCATTACTGATACCCAGTGCGTTTTGCTCCGGATCCAGGTGCGGGTAATTGGGTGCGTTCAGGAACAGGTTGCGGCCGAATACGCTGATTTCCAAAGCGCCGAATGGGCTTTTTTCCAGCATTTTTTTCGGCAGGTTGTACGTCAGGGAAGCCTCGCGGATACGGAACCAGGAAATATCGTAGATAAATCCTTCCGCAGCCACGTGTTTGCCTGAGTTGCCCCAGTATTGCTCGGCAGTAAGGCGTTTTTCCACATCGCCGCCATTTACCTGGCCGGCATTTGGGCCCGCTTCGAAGATGCCTTCAAATTTGTACGGTGTTGCGACGGTACCATCTGCATTGAAACGGTCAAACTCCGCTGTTTCCGCTACCACACCATTGCGCTGCAAGTCGGCCAGGTTACGGGAATACTGGTCGCCACCCTGGCGAATATCCAGCAATACGCTGAGCGTAATCGCTTTGTAATTGATCGTATTGCTTATGCCAAGGGTATAATCCGGGTTCGGATTACCGATTTTATCCACATTTGCGGTAGGCTGAGGGAAACCGTTCGCATTCAGCAACAGGTTGCCATTCGCATCGCGCTTGTACTTGTTGCCATACAGTTGTCCGTACTCGTCGCCGACAACCAGCCGCACGTTCGGCGTAGTAAAGCCACCCAGAAAAACGTTTTGAACGCCAGGGGCAAGTTCATCTACAACGGACTTAAACTGTGTGAAGTTGAATGTAGTAGACCAGAAGCCGCTTTTCGTTTTGATCGGCGTGATGGTTACTCCTGCTTCCCAACCATTTGTTTTCAAACTACCCGCATTTAAAGTAACGAATGCAATACCTGCGGTAGAAGAGTTCGGGACATCCAGAATAACACCTGTAGACTTGGTCTGGTAGCGGGTTAATTCGATACTGAGGCGGTCTTTAATCAAAGAAAGGTCGACACCAACTTCTCCGCTGACGGTGAATTCAGGTTCCAGTAAGGGATTTCCTGCTGTATTTGACAGGGTAAATCCGGGTAAACTATTGAAGGGAAACAGAATGTTCGGGCCAAAACCATCAGCAGGATTGGCCGTTCCGTAGTAAGAATCCGTGGAATAACGCTGATTGGCTTTACCGGTACGTCCGTAGTTCGCGCGGATTTTAGCCAGACTTACCCAGTCGGATTTTATAGATGGGAAGGCCTCTGTCAGATTCAAGGTACCTGCAACAGAATAGTACAGGTAGGAATTGTTTCCTTCCCGGAGTGTGGAGTTCCAGTCGTTCCGAACCGCCAGGTCAATCGTTGCAAAATTGCGGTAAACAGTAGTTACATTCGCATATGCTCCAATAATACGACCCTGGCTGGTAGTGAAGGTTGGTGCATAAGTAGTGGTGTTTGCATTCAGGTTGCGGAAATCGCGCACCGTTACGCCACGACCGATTACCTGGGCATTTTTAGAAATATCATCCACTGCTTCCTGCCCCAGTACGAAGGTCAGGTCCAGGTCTTTGCCAATCTGGCGGTTGCCCACCAGGGTGAGGTTGGAATTCAGCAAACGCGAGGTGTTGCGGCCTTCCAGAATACCGCCCGCGCCGTTAGCGCTGGTATTGGCGCCACCGATGGCGCCGATCTGGTCATAGCCTCTCCGGGTGAAAACATAATTGTCGACACCTAGTTTGTAGTCGACCGATAACCAGTCGAGCAGTTGGTAACGCAGGTTGATATTGCCCAGGACACGGTTAATATTATCATCAAACAGAATTTGTTCAATACTCCAGTACGGATTGTCGGAAGCATCGTAGTGCAGTTGGGTGCCGGTAGCCGATTTGTATGGCAATCCGCTGAGGTCCCAGCTGCGTGGTGTGAACCAGCCGCGGAACAGCGGATTGGACAACTGGTTGCCCTGTTGCGTACGATCCGATTTGTTGAGCGAGTAATTACCGAGATACCGGCGGTCAGTTTGCTGGTGATTTTGGAAGATCCATTAAAACCAACATTGTAACGTTTTAGACGGTTATTGTCGATAATACCCTGATCGTCCAGGAATCCCAAAGACAAGCGATAGTTCATTTCATCTTTGCTGCCCTGGAAAGACATGTTGTGCTGCATGTTGCTACCACGCTGGAAAATGTCTGTCACATT
>JADLCC010000175.1 GCA_020847425.1 Saprospiraceae bacterium | reverse complement strand
TGAAAATGCACCAGCATAATTCGCCGTTTAGAAATAGGGATGAGGGATGAGGGATGAGGGATGAGGGATGAGGGATGAGGGATGAGGGATGAGGGATGAGGGATGAGGGATGAAAAAAATCCGTGTCTGATCCTTTCAATCCGTGTTCCATTTTTTCAACATTTCAGATCATTTTCCACAACATGCAACTCGAAATCTTCGGCATACGACACCACGGCCCCGGCTCTGCTCGCAGCATGTTGCTGGCACTGGACCGTTTTGCGCCGGATGTGGTGTTGATTGAAGGGCCGCCGGATGCCGAAGCGCTGATTCCATGGGTGGCCGATGCAAGCATGCAAACCCCGGTAGCCATGCTGGTGTACAATCCGAAAAACCTTTCCCAGGCATCTTTTTTACCCTTCGCTACATTTTCACCCGAATGGCAGGCCATGCGTTACGGGCTGGAGTGCGGTGTTCCGATCCGTTTTATGGATTTACCTATGGGCATCTCATTTGCGCTGAAAGAGGAAAGTACCGTAGAATTGTTTGCAGACGAGACCCAGCGTTCGCAGCAAGTCCAAAATGATCCGTTCCGGCGTATGGCAGCGCTGGCAGGTTATTCCGATCCCGAACGCTGGTGGGACGCGCTGGTCGAGCGACAGGCGCCCACGGACCATACCGATACAGAGGATTTCATTTTTCCTTTGCTGGTCGACCTCATGCGGGCGCTTCGGGAAGATAAAAACCAAAATGAAAGCCCCGAAACCCTGCTCCGGGAAGCGCACATGCGGCAGACCATCCGGCAGGCACAAAAGGATGGTTTTCAACGCATTGCAGTTGTCTGCGGCGCCTGGCACGGGCCGGCGCTGGCCGATGTAGCACAGATCAAAGCCAGCGCCGATGCCGCCCTGCTGAAAGGGCTGAAAAAAGTAAAAACAGAAAGCACCTGGATCCCCTGGTCTTACGACCGGCTGGCGACGCAGAGCGGTTACAGCGCCGGCATTGTAGCGCCTGGCTGGTATGATATCCTGTGGGAAAACAGCGCCGCGCCGGCAGCCGTTTGGCTGACCAAAGCCGCGCAACTGCTGCGCACGCACGACCTGCCGGTGTCGTCGGCGCACGTGATGGAAGCCGCCCGGCTGGCCAATACCCTGGCTACCCTGCGGCAGACGGCGCTGCCGGGACTCGAAGAATTGCGCGAAGCGGCCGTTACCGTTCTTTGTGAAGGCAGTGAAAAAATGCTGGAACTCATCGACCGGCAACTGGTCATCGGCGATCGGCTCGGAGCCATACCTGATGCCATGATCGCTACCCCGCTCAAAGCCGATTTTGAGCAACAGGTGCGCAGTTGCCGACTGGAAAAAAGCACCCAGGAAAAAACGCTCGAACTCGATCTGCGCGAAGCGGCGCATTTGCGGAAAAGCCAGTTCCTGCACCGCCTCAGCTTACTCGACCTGCCCTGGGGAAAAACCGCGCCCGTAGGATCCGGCAAACAAGGGCGTTTCCACGAAAACTGGCAAATGAAATGGCTGCCGGATTATGAAATTCGCCTGATCGAAGCCGGTGTTTGGGGCAGCACCATAGCGGAAGCCGCCAACAAGCGCGCCCGTCGGAAGGTACAGGAATCAGAACAATTATCCGAACTGGTTCGCCTTCTGGACATCGCCCTCAAAGCAGATTTGCCTGCCATTGTCCCCGATTTGTTGCTCAAACTGCGCAACCTGAGTGCACTCGCCCAGGATGTGCTGCTCCTCGCCGATGCCATTCTTCCCCTGGCCGAAGTGCTGCGCTATGGTAATGCCCGGCAGACCAATCCCGGCGCCATTGAAGCATTACTGGATCAAATGGCGCCGAGGGTATGCATTCAATTGCCCGCAGCCTGTATCGGGATCAATGAGGATGTTGCGGTGGATATTTTGAAAAAAATCATGGCGGTCAACAGGGCATTCGGTATTTTGCAAGTGCCTGATTATGAATCGCTTTGGGCGCAAACCTTGCTGGACATACACCATTCCGAGCATTCGGCAGCCTTGCTTTCCGGGGCCTGCTGCCGCTTGTCGTTCGACAAAAAATTATTGCCGGCAGATCAATCGGGCGATGCCATGCGCTACCAGCTCTCCAAAGCCCAGGCGCCGGGAATAGCGGCCCAATGGCTCGACGGATTTCTGCACGGCAGTGGCCTGTTGCTGCTGCACTATCCAGAACTTTGGCATATCCTGAACGAGTGGGTGCGGACTTTGCCCGACGATTTTTTTCGGGAAATATTACCTGTTTTGCGGCGGACCTTCAGCCGGTTCACGCCACCGGAGCGCAGCAAAATGCTGGATTTATCCAAAAATGAACACCCGGAAAGCAGCAAAAAGGTTGTTTCGGAAGAGGACTGGAACACAGAACGCACCGAGGGCATAAGAGCCATTTTAAATGTAATTTTGCAGTAATCAGGTGCCCGGTAAAAATCAGTTTGAGTTATTTTTTATACAAATGCTTGAGTATCAACACTGATAACTAATAACGGATAACAACTTATGCTAATCAAAACCCGGGGTATTGTTTTCCGAACGGTGAAATACGGCGAAACCAGCGTGATCGCCGATATTTTTACGGAAGACAAAGGCCTGCACAGTTTCATTGCGGGAAGTGTACGGACTGCCAAAGCACGTATGCCTTACAACCTGTTCCAGCCGATGATGGTGGTGGAACTGGTCGCTTATTTCCGCGATGAACCCAATGCCCTGAACCGGCTGAAGGAAGTGCGCGCCTCGGAAGTGTGGAGCCGTATACCTTTCGATATCAGGCGCGGCGCAGTAGCCCTTTTTCTGGCTGAAATTTGTAGGAAATGCATCCAGGAAACCGAAGAAAACCGGGATTTGATGGATTTTTTGCTGGACAACCTGCGCTGGCTGGACCAGACAACAACGCCTATTGCCAACATGCACCTGCATTTTTTATTGCAGTTGTGCGGCTTTCTCGGCTTTCAGCCGCAGGGTGATATCGACCCGGAAGCCGTTCTTTTTTTCGATGTGAAAGAAGGCGTTTTTTGCCTGGAAGAACCCCTGCACGGCGATTATCTGCCCCCCGATTTATCGGCCAGGATGATTGCATTATTGTATAGCCCGCTGGAACAATGCCATGAAGTACAAATGTCCCGTTCCGAACGCAAAGCACTGTTACAGAAGTTGTTGCAATTTTATCAATTACATGTGCCGGGATTCCAGGGCATACATACGCCGGAGATTTTGGAGATGATAATGGAGTGAGAATCGTGAGTCGTGAATCGTGAATCGTGAGTGGTGCTTCGCCCAAGTCTACTAAGTTAAGATTGGGCGAAGCGCCACTCACCACTCACGATTCACGACTCACAACTCACGATTCACGGCATTTCCGCTACAAACCGGCAAAAATCCTCCGCAATCAGCAGCGTTTTCCCCTGAAAATAACGTTTGGCATACAAGTGCCGTTGCATGGCTGGCAGCACTGCGGGGTCCTTTTCTATATAGGTCATCAGCGTTCTCAGCACCTTAAAATAACGCGACAGGTCGTTTTGCTGCGGAATATCACGAGCGCCGAAACGCGTCATGGTAGTTTGAAAAACCGGGAAATTATACGGCGCGTAACTTTCCGGATAACGGAAGGCCAGGTATATCGCAATCATTTGAAAATCATCGTGGTAGTGGTTGTTTTCCACAGATGTTATTTTCGATTTTTTATAGTCCTGCAATAAGGTATCGCAGCCGAACAGGAACCGCCCGACGCGCCCTTCCACCTCTTTCGTTTCGTTAAACAAGTCGTCGAACATCAGCTTCGTAGTCAACGGATCGGATTTCCAGAACTCGGCCATCATTCGTTTGGGATACCAACTGGAGGTTTGCCACAAACGCCGTGTTTCCGAATTTTGAAAGCAGCGGTCGAACATCTCCGCCTGGTCGGCATCTTCGGTGTTCCAGTTTTCCTGAAAATGTTGCAGTGATTCCCACTTGTACGCAAAAGGATGTGATTTGATGGATAACAACCAATTTTTGTAAGAATTGACAGAAGACTGGATTTTTGAAAGGAGCATTTTGCTTGTTTTAAGATAGGCTCTGAGTATGTGGTTTGTTCAGCCTTGGATTCATCACTGCAAACCACACAGGCGGCAATAATGCAAGAATAATACTGGTCGGATAACCGAACGGGAGTTGCGGACTTTCGTCCATGTGCCTGAGTATCTGGTATTTACGGGTTGCTTTGAAATGGTGGTCGCTGTGTCGGGTCAGTTCGTACAAAAAGATCCGGCCCAGTTCGTGGTTGCTGTTCCAGGAGTGTTCGGGACCAACGGGCTCCGGTCGGCCGGAGTCCAGCATGCGGCGACGCAGGCCGTAATGTTCGACGTAGTTGATCGTTTCCAGCAATAAAATGCCTACGCCTGCAACGGCGATAGCGGCCAATAATCCTGCCCAGCCGAAATACAGGCCGATGCCGGCTAGCCAGCCAGATTGAAATACCGAAAAACGCAGCATTTCATTGTGCCACGACCATTCGGGCAGGCTTTCTTTTGCCAGCCTTTCGCGCTCGATGGCCCATGCACTGCGCCAGCTGCCCGTCACGGAGCGCAGCCAGAAAGCAAATACATATTCCCCATACCGCGCGGAGGCCGGATCTTTATCCGTTGCCACATTTTTATGGTGTCCTCGGTTGTGTTCCACAAAAAAATGCTGGTACAAAGCGGGCAGCAGCAGGAGTTTCGACAGATTTTGCTCCAGACGGTTGCTTCGGTGCCCCAGTTCGTGCGCCACGTTGATGCCATTGGCGCCAATGATGATACCGACGCCGAGACTGAGCCCCAGCACTTCGGAAATGCTGTGACTGCCCGTTGTAACGACTTGCAAATACCAGATGACAATGCCGAAAACCAGTGGGATGTTCAGATACAACAACCAGTCGAAAAAGCGGGTTTTCAGGCGCCTGTCCTCCGATTCGGGTCCGATGTTTTCCGTCGATTCAGGTGTAAAAACTTCCGCCACCGGTATGATCACAAAAGCCAGCAATACCGTAGCCCAGGCCCAGGCTCCCTGTCCGTACAAAGCGGCCAGTGCGCTGAAAGGCAGTAAGTACGCAGTCATGTATTTGATGTCTTTCATATTTATATAGAGTCTAAATCGCTGCAATTTACTGCTTGCAAAACTATTCAAAATCTGATTTGTTTCGGAACCGTACTTTTGCAGACTTTAATCAATAATCTGCAAGCACCTGATATGGATTTTTTTCAACTCAAGATAAAAGCAATTACTGCGGAAACCGCCGATACTGTCACCCTGGAACTGGATATCCCGCAGGAACTTGCGCCGCTATTCACGTACAAACAGGGGCAGTACATTTCGATCCGCCACGAAGTAGACGGGCACGAACTGCGCCGCTCCTATTCCATGTCGTCCAGCCCTCCCGAAGGCAAACTGGCCGTTACGGTGAAAAAGGTGCAGGGCGGGAAAGTGTCTACCTGGCTGCACGACTCGGTAAAAGCAGGCGACAGCATCGAAGTGGCGGCCCCGCAAGGTCGCTTTTACAACGACCTGAACCCCGAAAAACGCCGCACCTATTACCTTTTCGGCGCCGGCAGCGGCATCACTCCACTGATGTCGATCCTGAAAACTGTACTGGAAAGCGAACCCATGAGCGCTGTTTTCCTGCTGTATGGCAGCCGCAATGAAGAACAAATCATCTTCCGCGATGAACTCGATGCGTTGTCCGAGCGCTATGTCGGTCAGTTGCACGTCGAGCACGTGTTGAGCCAGCCCAAAAAAGAGGGTGCAAGCGGGGGCATTTTTGGTATTTTCAAAAAATCGACAACGAACTGGAAAGGTAAAACGGGCCGGATCGATGGCCGGACGACAACCCATTTCCTGGATGAAAATATGCCGCACGGGCCGGAAGGCGACTGCATTTACTTTGTTTGTGGGCCGGGCAGCATGACCGAAACGGTAAAAACTACCCTGCTGGCGCGCGACATCCCCGCCAAACAGATTCATACCGAACATTTTGTCAATGCCAACCATGTTCCCGGTGAATTTGCCGCCGAAGGCCCCGCCGGCAAACGCGTGATCGTACACCTGAAAGGGCAAAAAATTGAAGTGGCCATACCCGACGGCGCGACGATCCTCGACGTGCTGGTAAAAGAAAAATACGATCCGCCGTATTCCTGCACCGCCGGCGCCTGCTCCACCTGCATGGCCAAAGTGATCAGCGGGAAAGTGACGATGGATGCCTGCTACGCCCTCGACGACGACGAAGTGAAAGCGGGGTATATTCTCACCTGCCAGTCGCATCCGGAAACGGCAGTGGTGGAGTTGAGTTATGATATGTGAGTAGGTAGCACGGTAAAGCCACCAACTTAAGGCCTCGGAGAGGCCTTAAGTTGGTGGCTATCAGGTTGCTCAACCGGGGCGGGGCAAACGCATCAAAATTGTTGATACTTAATGGCTTTTTTACACAAAATGCCAAACAGATGTGTCATTCAGAGCCGTAGGCGAAGAATCTGGGGCCGAAGGCCTAAAATCATCTAATAAACTACAGGCTACGCCCTCAGATTCTTCGCCTACGGCTCTGAATGACACATCTGTTTGGCATTACTTGAAAATTAATGAAATATAGATAGTAGGAAATGGCCAATTATGGTCTAATTAAGCGCTTTTTGATACTATTTTGATGCGTTTGCCCTGGCCTCCAGCCCCGCAAAATCCCTTGCCGACCAGCCAAGTTCCCTCAAATGCAGCCGCGCATTTTCCAGTCCGAAATGATACGCCCAGGGCGGCCCCTCGCCGCACCAGGCCAGCCGGAAGGCGTCTTCCGCTGCCGCTATGGCTGCTGCTTGGTTGCCTGCATCCCGTTCGATCTGGCAGAGGACATTACAGGCATCGGCATGTAAAAGCGGAAACGGCCCGCGTTCGGCGGCTTCCCAAACGTCGGCGAGCAGTTCACGGGCCAGTTTGGGGTCGCCTTGCTGCCGCGCCAGTTCGGCCAGCGCGGTGAGGGCAGGCAATTCTTCTTCTACGAAGTGTATGGCGCGGGCGCGGGTAAGGGCGTGGTGGAGGCGTTCATAAGCGGTGGTGTGATTACCGAGGGCAAGGGCAGCCTGCCCCTGGCGGCAGGCGGAACGGATGAAGTCGCGTTCGTTTCGACTGACATGCGCCAGCTCCCAGGCGCGGTCGGCGTGGGTTTTGGCTTCAGCATGAGTGGAAAACCAGAGGGCGTGCTGGGCGAGGTGGGCTTCAGTTAAGCCTTCACCGTCTTGACGTTGTTTCTCAATAAAAATTTGCTTTGATTGCTCCAAAAATGCCCGACTTTCCTCAAATTGCCCTGCTGCTGCTGTTGCCAGACCGAGCCAATACAAACTGACGGCTTCCTTAGATCTTTCTTTCTCTTTTCGACAAATTTCCAATGCCCGCTGCGCCGCCTTGCCGCCTTCTCGTAGACGACCGGATTTACGAAGAGAATCAGAGAGATTGCAGAGGTCAACTGCTAAATTACTTGACTCTGCTTCATCAAGTTCAACGGCTCTTTCAAGGAAAAAACTGCTTTTCCCAGGCTCACCGCTGAATTGATAAGCCAGTGCGATAACAGTGTAGGTATATGACAAATCCCCTTGTTTAGATAAACGTGGCAGCTCGTCTAACCCATCCGGGAAGAGTTTTTCCAATAATTCTAATTGTTGACGGCTTGTACCCAAACGGTACAACGTAGCATTTTGAATTCTTTCGTAAAACAAATCACAAGCCTCCTCAAACCTTCCCAATCCAATCAACGCATGGTACAACTCAATCGCCGGTGTCAAGTCTTCGATAGAATTGATGTCATCATAATCAATCTTCGGCGCGGCCTCGAAGTAGCCCTGCAAAGCCAAATACGCCACCTGTTGCACCTCGCTACCCGCCAGCGTCCAGGCCACGCCGCGCACCACCGGGTGCAGGTCGTAGCGGTTGCTTTTGCGTTCCCAACTAAGGATGCCGCGGTCTTCCAATTCGCCTAAAACCTTGTCTAGAGCGGTCGAATCGGCGCAGGGTTTGCCCGCGTCGCCTGTGCATACGGCCAACAGGGTGTCGTACTGCGTCGGCATCCGAAACGCTGAAATGGTTTGTAAAACCCGCATCTCGGCTTCGCTTAAACCCTGAAAAGCGAACCTGAGGATGTGGGTTTTGGCCTGGATCAGTTTCATTTCAAACGGATTAAATTCCGGGTTTTGTTCGTGCCAGCGGTCAAAATCTCCGGGAGCGGGGCGGAAACGTGCGATTTCGCCCGCCAGGATTTGCAACAGCAGTGGGTGGCTCTGAAAACTGCCGAACAGCCGTAGCAACTGGTCGCGCCCGCCCGTACAGCCGAAATGCCGCCAGAGGGCGAGGGCATCGTCGTCGCTCAGGCCGTACAGGAAAAGGGCAAAGCAGCCAGGCCATGGGTTGCCTGTAAGCACCTGTAAATCAAACGGATAGAGGCGGGTACTGATCAGAATCCGGCTCGCGCGCACCTGTGCCAGTTTTCTCAAAAACTGCCCGGCGCGGGGGTCGGCGGTTTTGCGGAGGCGGTGGCCGTCGAGAAAGGTTTCCTGTTCGGCTTTGCTCAGACCCTTGTCTTGCGCCATAAAATTGGCAGTGCGCCGATCGTACTGGTCGTCATCGAGCATGCGGGCGGCATCCGCGTGGGCATAGGCGATCAGGATGCGCTCCAGTCCGTCGAGTACGAGCAGGTGCGGCTCGCGGTCGAGGATATGCAGCAGGGCGGCTTCACGCTCGGGGGCGGACATTTTTTGCACCTCATCGGTACCGCGGCGACTGACGTAGGCGAGGGCTCGGATGACGAAATTTTCAAAATAAGCGTCGCTTTCGTAAAAACTCCACCAAAAACGGCCTGCCAAGTGGGGCGACTCGAGCGGCGCGATGTTGGAAAACCATTCCCAGGTCAGGGCGCTTTTGCCCATGCCGCCGATGGCGACGACGTTGAAAATACGGACACTGTCGAGGCCTCGTTTGCCGGTAATCCAGTCGGTCAGCACGTTCAGTTCGGGTTTCCGCCCAATGAGGCCCGTGGCTTGCGAGAGGGTGTAGGGGTGGGCGATGTATGGTTCCGGCGGCGTGGTCAGCGGGTGGACGTAGTGGTATTGGGGCGGGGCATTGTCCTTCGGCAATTGCGAAAGGCTATTGATGACAAGGGAGCGCAGTTCTTCGGGTGACGCAAAAAAATTGAGGATGTTTTCGAGGCCGACTGCCTCCTTGAAGGCTTTGAGTTTGGCTTCGCCTTCGCCCGTTTCCACGTCGGTGCGTTTTACCGGGTGGTCGTCGTGCATCATAAAAATGAGCCGGGGAATACCACGTTCTTTGGCACGGCGGTATTCCATTTCCGTCACCGAAATCTGGTCGGGGTTGCCTTCTTTCGGCACATAGCCATATCGGTAAGCATAGATACCCAGGTAAATTGCTGCTTCGTCCACCATTTTCAGCGAAGCGGCAATGGCTTCCAGGTCATTAGCAGGTAAATGTTCCATCATTACTGGGAACATCGTCTGACGCAGACAAGCGTCCATGACTTGCTTTCGGTGTTCCGGCAAATCACGCGCCGTACTGCTGATCATTACTTTTTTGGGTGTACGATTGTCGGACATGGAAACGAGTGCATTTGGTTCGCAGGTAAAGGTATTTTGATTTGTAAAATTTTGAACAACTGATTGGTGTTTCAACGTCCCCGCCGCTTTAAGACTCGTGCATCAAGATATAGGCCCACTGGACCATGCAGATATAATCCTTATGCGAATATTGGGCTAAAACTACCCCAAATCGCTATGAATTAGTTGAATTTGCCCCAAAGGTGTGTCATCCTTACCACGCCTTGCGGGGTGCTAATGACACGCCTTTGGGGGTTGTTTTTGGTTTACGATTTCGAGTAGCCAGGCGTTACCACCGAGCGACCCGGTCGCTTCAAGCGACCGGGTCGCTAAGCCAGGCTGCCTGCTAACGACAAGCCTTGTCATTGTGAAACAATTGCTGCCTTTCTGCGGCATCTGGGCCTCATGATGACACCCGGTCTGGGGCAGTTTTAGCCATATTTAGGCGATTTAGATCAGTTTTAGCCCAAGATTCGCATTCCTTACATAAATGCCTGAAAATGAGCCACTTCTGTCGAAAAATTGAGATCTGAATACTCCTTTGACAACTGCTCGATCGCCGTCAGTTGCGCCCTGGCAAAGGCCCGGTGCTCCGGCGTATCCGGGTGAAAAGGCCGGTGCCGCACAGCCGCTGCAATCTTCTCCATCCGCGCACACAAACTCCGCGTGCCTTCCGAAAAAAAAGTGTCGCCAAAAAACTGCCAGATATAATCCGCCGCTACTGGAGAGGGGTGCAACATATCGTCGGCATAAAAACGGTAGTCGCGCAGGTCGTCGAGCAGCAATTCGTATGCGGGGAAATAAAAAGTATAGGGCAGTGCCGCGCAAATTTGTTCGCAAGCCAGCAGCAAGGTCGCTTTGCTACGCTGGTTTTCCACCATGCCATTGCGGATGTGCCGCACAGGGCTAACCGTCAGAACTACCTGTAATCCAGGGTTTTGCGATTTTATTTTTTCCAAAACGGAAGTTATACAATCGGTCACTTCAGCAACGGAAAGGCGGCGCTGTCGGAACGTTGCTGCGGGCATTTTGTGGTTATTGGCTACCACCTGACCGGTATTTTTATGCTCAAAAACCTCCGCGGTGCCCAGGGTGAGCAGCAGCCGGTTGTTTTTTTTGAGATGTTGAGCGGCAGTGTTCAGGGAATGGTTGATGCCCGCCAGTGTAGCATCTTTATCCGGTTTGGAAAAATGGCCGTGGTGCTCCCAACTGTGCCAGAGCCCGGCATTTTCAAACAAATCCTTTGCTGCAAACGGTTGACTATCAGGCAATAAACGCTCCAGGCAACGCGCAATGGAAACCGGGTTGTACACAATTCCGAACGGATTGACATAGACCGGGAACTTACCGGCAGCCAGTCTGTCACCCATGTTTTCTGTAAAACAGGAGCCGATCAGCAGCAGTCGGTCGCTGTGCCCGATCACAAACGGCGCGGGTTGCAGGGGAAGAATTGTCCGGAATTGGTTCATTTTTGAGTTACCCATTATTTTGGAGCAAACTTGCTACTTTTACAGCTCATTTTTACATCCAACGGTAAACAAACGTACATGAGCCTGTTCGACCGCCTTTTTGGTCCTTCAAAAAAAACGCAGCAGCCCGACATTTCTTTCGGGCGGTACACCGATGCCTATAAATCGGAAGAACAGCAGGCAGCATTCGACCGCTCCCTGGAGGCGTTCGAACGGGGCGAACACATGTCCGCTTACCGCGATTTCCTGTTTTTTTTAAAAGATGAAAAGGGCGGGAATATCGACTGGAAAGAAGAAAACGACACGCTGCATTTTGAGTTCTGGCAGGGCTCGCGCCGCGTGACCGGGCTGGCCAACAGCGAAAAAGTAAAAATAGAAAGCAAAGTGGCGCGCGCCGACGATCTCAACGTCGGTTTCTTGCGCCGGCTGATGGAATACAATTTTAACCTCAAATTCAGCCGCTTCGCACTCGACCCTGAAAACACCCTGTGCATCGTTTTTGATACGCATACCAGCGACGGCGCGCCGCACAAACTCCTGCAGGCGATGCGCGAACTGGCCATCCACGCCGACAAGCAGGACGACCTCTTGCTCGATGAATTCAAAATGCTGCGCCCCGCCGAAGAACGCACGTTCGGCGACATCCCGGATGCGGAAAAAGAAACCAAGTTCAATTACCTCCGCCGGGAAATCGAAAGTGTTTTTGCAGCCATAGAACAAGGCAAACCCGACCCGAATCAGTTCCCGGGCACCTATGCTTATATGCTGCTGGCGCTGGCATTCCGGCTCGACTATCTGGTTCGTCCTGAAGGTTTTATGATGGATGTGCTGGAAAAAATACACTCCATTTATTTTGCCAAAAACAACCAGACGCCGCAGGTAAAAGTCCAGAATATCCGCAAGGAATTTCAGAAATTACTCGACCGGCCCAAGGAGGCTTTGTTTAAGGAAATGTACCGCACCCGCAGCACGTTTGGCGTAAATCCTCCTGTCAACCACGGTACTATTGTGGGCCTCATAGAAGGTGAAATGCCGAATATGGAGTGGCCCATGCAGCAAAACCATGAAGCGCTGGCGCTGGCAGTTCCGCAGTACATTGCCGGTTTTGCCCTTTTCCATTATGCGCCGCCCAAGCCGGTGCGCGAGTTGCTTCATTTATTTTTCCAAATTTCGGAGTCCGCATTTTTCCAGGAAATGGGTTTCGAAATCCCATATACCGACGCGACAGGGCGCCTGAACAAAGCGGAAATATTAAGAGCGATTAAAAGCATTTCGGAGCAGAATCGCACCCATTACCCGTTTTTTAAACCTGATACTACCCGCCTCGATTTTGCTTCCATGGTATTGTTTGCAAAGTCTTATGTCCTGATTATGAAGGATTTAAACCTAAATAAAGCCGAATGAGCGATTTTGTAGAAACCTACCGCAATGTGATTGTCCAGATCGCCACCCCGAACAGCACCGGCACGGGTTTTTACCTGCGCGACCGGGGATTGATCGTTACCAATCACCATGTGGTGGAGGGCAATCGGGCCGTGGTGATCGAAGGCGCTAAATTTGGCAAACAACTGTCGCGCATCCGTTACGCCGACCAGAAATACGACCTGGCTTTTCTCGAAGGTCCGCACCACATGGAAGACCTGCCCGAAGTGCGGCTGGGCACCGGCAAAACGCTCCGCGAACGCGACCCGATCACCGCGATCGGACACCCTTTCGGTCTGAAGTTTTCGGTAAAAAGTGGCATCGTTTCCAATACACGCGAAATCATGAACGGGATTCCTTACCTGCATATCGACGCGGCGCTCAACCCAGGCAACAGCGGCGGCCCGCTCGTCGACGACGACGGGGAAATCGTGGGGATCAATACGTTCGTGATGCGCAATGGCGACAATACGGGCTTCTCCTTGCCGGTTGTTTATCTGTATGAATCGCTGGAAGGTTATGCGCTCGCCAATTCGGACAATGCCTGCCGATGTACGGCCTGTTTGAATATTGTGACGACAGCCACGGCGGACAACGGTTTTTGCAGTTTTTGCGGCAATAAAATAGAACTGCCGGCCTCCGTCGATGAATATATTCCTTCCGGCATTTCCAAAACCATCGAAAACCTGATCACGAAGATCGGCCACGATGTCATGCTCAGCAGAAGTGGACCCAATGCCTGGGAAATCAAACAGGGCAGCGCGACCATTATGATCACTTACCACGACAAAAGTGGCCTGCTTTCCTGCGATGCGGTGCTATGCCAGTTGCCTAAAGAAAATATCAAACCACTCTACGAGTATTTGTTGCGGGAAAATTACAGCAACGAAGCCCTGACCCTGAGTGTCCACGACCAGGATATTGTGTTGTCGTTGCTCATCTTCGATCGCTACCTGAACGATGAAACGGGTATGAGTTTGCTCAAAAACCTGTTTGAAAAGGCGGATTATTATGATAATGTGCTGGTGGAGCAGTATGGGGCTACGTGGAAAACGCAAGACTAAATCTAGAGGTGAGAAGTGAGAGGCGAGAAGTGAGAGTGCGTAGATTACGCCGCTTCGCTCTA
>JADLCC010000174.1 GCA_020847425.1 Saprospiraceae bacterium | reverse complement strand
GTGATCCTGTTGTATCCCGTTCTGTCCCAAAAATTCCTGCTGCCGCCGACCAAAAAGCCGAACGTCTGGTTTTTTGCGAGGAAAAAATCGGTACCCAACCGGTAATTGTAGTTTCTAAACTGGTTGATGCTGTTGTTGATTTCATCCTGCACCATGCCGTTCAAATAACTGTAAAATTTCATGTCATTGAAACCTTTGCCGTCCTCCGTGCCGAGTGTGCCGAAGGTATTGAAACGTTTGTTCCGGTAATTGCCGCTTCCGCTGACATTGGCGCGGTGGTAACGCCCCTGGCCGTAAGTGGCGTTCAGGGTGCCGTTTGCGCCCAGATTTTTGTCCTTTTTCAAACGAATGTCGATAATGCCGGCATTGCCCTCGGCTTCGTATTTGGCGCCCGGATTGGAAATGATATCGAAGCGGTCGATCTGGTCGGCGGGCAGGTTTTGCAGGAAATTGGCCAGGTCCTGACCAGTCAGCGGCAACCGTTTGCCATCCACATACAGCAGCACGCCGGACCGCCCGAGCACGCTCAGGTTGTCGTTGTTATCCACGGTGACATTGGGGGCTTTCCGCAACAGCGACAAGGCATCGGTGCCGGCGCTGTTGATCGTTCCGCTGACGTTAAAAACCATCCGGTCGGGTTTCACTTCAATCAACGCACGGGTAGCGCTCACGGTCGCTTCCTGTAAATTCAGCGTAGCGGCGGCCAGTTGCAGGGCGCCCAGGTCCAGTTGCTGGGCCTCTGAAAGCGCGATACCCGTTTTGCGAAAATCCTGTAAACCCAGGTAACTCACCTTCAGGAAATATTTGCCGGCCGGAAGTCCTTTCAGGTCAAAAACGCCGGCTTCATTGCTGAGGCCCGCTTTGACAAGCGCACTGTCGGCAGCTTGGAACAACGCCACATTGGCAAAAGCAACAACCTCTTCTTCCGGGCCTTTTAAAAAACCCCTTAGGGAGGAAGATTGCGCCTGAACGGCGAGAAAGGAACAACACAACAAGAGGGTAAGAAACGATTTCATATGGATCACAGCTTAAAATAAAAGGGCAAAAGGCAAAGAGCAAAAAGGCAAAGTTTAACTATCAAATAATGAGAAAGACAAAGGTCAAATGAAACGGATGTAAAGGATTGTTTTTTAGACAAAACAACAAAAAGTTTACCTATATGACATAAAATGTTTTTTGAACACTTTTTCCATGATTGAATTTTTTTTACCTGCCCGAAGGATTACAGCACATTCGCCGTCTAAGGGGTAAAATTTGATTTCATGAAAATACTGCTGAACCTTCTTGCGATGATCGGCATCGCTGCAAACGCATTTGCACAGACCAGTCCTGCTATTACTTCCTGGCTGCGAAACACCACCGGAATTACCGGCAGGCACTACGTGGCGGGCAATCCGACACCCATCAACGACATTTACCCCGCTAATGTTCAAACGGTGCAGTATTCCACCAACTTCGTGTATGTGAGTTGCAGCGGCATTCCGGCCTATATCATCGGGCCTTACCAGGACGGCAACCCTTCGCAGGGGACCAACAACAACAACATTTACAAAATCACTTTGAACCCCGTTCAAAATACCGGAACGTTATCGCCTACCACGGGCGGCACCATCGGCGTTTTTATCAACGGCGTTTCGCTTTTTGATTACCGCGACGGCGTTTCCTACAACCTGAATACGGGCTCCAACCAGGGCGGCCCTTCTGGCGGCATGGGCAACGGCGTGTGGAACCGCGATGCCGTAGTGGCCGAACGCCAGGGTTTTGATTGCGCCAAAGGGCATCCTGCCATGGGTAATTACCACCACCACCAGAACCCCAGCGCATTCAACCTGGATTTAAATGTGATTTCGAACGTCTGTGACGTGTACCTGGCAGACGGGCTTTATGTCATCGACTCTACGGTCCATGCGCCCTTGCTGGGTTTTGCCTACGACGGTTTCCCGATTTACGGCGCATACGGGTATAAAAATGCGGACGGCACCGGCGGCATCACGCGCATGAAATCCAGTTATACCTTGCGAAATATCACGGTCCGGACGCACTATGCCAACGGCAACGACGTAACCGACGGACCGGCGGTCAGCACCACTTTCCCGCTCGGCATGTACCGGGAAGATTACCAGTACAATACCACTTCAGCCGCCACACCCGACTACCTGGACGAGCACAACGGCCGTTTTTGTATCACCCCGGAATATCCCAACGGCACGTATTGCTATTTTGCAACGGTCAATGAAAACTGGAATTCGGCGTATCCTTACGTGGTCGGGCCTACTTTTTACGGGGTAAGAAGTGTGACGCGCGTCACCAGCATCAATGAACCGACAACGATCTACTCGGGTGTTTCTGCTACCGAAGAAAAGGATGATTTGTCGGACCTGGGATTGAACCTGTACCCCAATCCGAGTGCCGATTTGATCATTCTGCAAGCCAAAACCATGCTGGAGCGCTCGTATCGGGTGGAACTGGCCGATGCGGATGGTAAAATTGTGATCTGCAAGGATTTTTACCAGGGCAGTACCATTTGCCATTTGGAAACGGAAACCTTGTACAACGGTATTTATTTTTTAACAGTGACGGATGGAAACTCCTCCCGCAAAACATTTAAGGTCATTATTGAGCGGTAATGTTGAAATGCAGGTTTTTACCACATAGGCACAATAGGAAATTCACATAGGGCACCTAGATTAAACTTTTGGAAACAGGAGGTGTCTTACCACACACTTTAAAGGGTAGCGACATGTGTTCTATGTGCAATCCTATGTTTCTATGTGGTAAAAAAAATAAAATGAAAAACATCTTTACCCTCTTCCTGCTTTCCCTCCTCACCACCGCCGCCCGTGCTCAGCACAACGTCCTGCTCATCATCGCCGACGACCTGGGCACGGATTACCTCGGTTTTTACGAAGACCACCAGGATACCGCCGCTGTGCCGAACATCCGCAAACTGCTGAGCAAGGGTGTGCGTTTCACCAACGCCATGTCCAATCCGGTTTGCTCCGCCACACGTGCAGGCATCCTTACCGGCCGATACAGTTTCCGCACCGGCGTGGGCAATATCGTAGGCGGCACAGGCGGCTCCGGCACGTTGAATATCAATGAATTGACCATTCCGCGCTTGCTGAATATTTACCAGCCGAACGGGATCTCCAAGGCCAATATCGGGAAATGGCATTTGCATGGGCCGATGCCCGCATCGAACCTGAACAACCCGAACATCATGGGCTACGACCTGTTTTCGGGCGTTTTTATCGGGCAGTTGGCGAGTTATACCAACTGGACGAAAGTGACCAACGGGGTTTCTGCAAATGTCACCACTTACGCCACCACGGAGACCATCAACGACGCGGTTAACTTTACGGCGGCTTCCGCCCTGCAAAACAAACCCTTTTTCCTGTGGCTGGCCGTAAATGCCCCGCACGCGCCCTACCACCTGCCGCCCGCCGGACTGCATTCATACACCAACCTGAGCGGCACGCAGATGGACATCAACATGAACCCCAAATCGTATTTCAAAGCCTCGCTAGAAGCGCTGGACCACGAACTGGGGCGGCTGTTCGATTCACTGGAAATACACGGCCAACTGGACAATACCGATATCATTTTTATCGGCGACAACGGCAACACGATGCAAACGGCGCAAATCGCCGACACCGACCAGGCCAAAGGCACCATCTACCAGTACGGCGTGCATGTGCCGTTCGTGATTGCCGGGCCTTCTGTGGTCGATCCCGGCCGTGTGAGCGACGCGCTGGTGAACACCGCCGATTTGTTTGCCACCATCCTGGAATTGTTCGGCTACACGGACTGGCCCGCTCAAATTCCGGTCGACAAACCCGTTGACAGTCAAAGTATTGTGCCGGTTCTGAAAAATGAAAGCACCGGCGCCCGCGCCTGGTCTTTTACCGAAATTTTCAAAAACACGCCCGACGCAGCCGACGGTAAAACCATGCGCAACGCCGAATACAAACTGCTGGATTTCGACGACGGGCACCAGGAATTTTACCACCTGGCTTCCGATCCGGGTGAAATGAATAACCTGCTGACCGGCGTTTTAAACGCTACGGAACTCAGCAATTACGTGTATTTGTGTTCGGAAATGACGGCGCTGGTGGGCAGCGGCTCGTTTTGTAATGCGGCTGTCGGCACGGAGGATGTCGGCGCGCTTACAGGCGGCTTGTCGGTGTATCCCAATCCTTTTCAGTCCCATCTGTATGTATCATCCGCCTCCGGCGAGGAAACATTCGAGTTGGTCAATGCGCTGGGGCAGGTCGTTTTTTTGGGAAAGGATATTGAAAAGCAGGATTTTTCGGGATTGGAGAAGGGGGTGTATTTTTTGAAGGTGTTGGAAGGGAAAGTCCGAACCAGGATTATAAGGATATCAAAGGATTAACAGGATTAGAACACACTTTGCCTGAGACACCCACCCATCGCTGAGCGAAGGCAATCCTGGCAATCCTTTTTAATCTTATAAATCCTGTTCAAAACCGCC
>JADLCC010000173.1 GCA_020847425.1 Saprospiraceae bacterium | reverse complement strand
TGCTTCGGCAGTCATTTTCGCGGCTTGTTCGTCGAAACGGGCGTAACAGTCAAAAGAATACTTTTTAGCGGGTTCCGGAGTGTTGCAGGCCAAAATTGCTAAAGTGGTCAGAATCAAAAAAAAGATGTGTTTCATGTGTTCGTCTAAATATCTTTGCCGCCAGTCGGTAAATGGAAGGCAGTGAGTCGTGGAAAAATAACAGTAATGCCCTGCAAATTTCCGGCAAGTAGGCCAGACGGCCAACTTCTGCCGGATTCTTCCACGAAATTAAAAACTGCGTTCGCTGACTGTCAAATACCATTCACACAATTTGCCGGTATCATATGAAATAAGGTGCCGACATTCGACAAACAATTCGCATGAAAAAAGTGCTCATCACGGATGATTGCCATCCGTTGTTGGCCGACGGGCTGGAACAGTTGGGGTACACCTGCGATTTTATGCCCGACATCACCCCGGAAAACACCTTAAACCTGATTTCCGATTACGAAGGGTTGATCATTAACAGCAAAATCAACGTCAACCGGCATTTTCTGGATACCGCTACCCGATTGCGTTTTGTGGGCCGGCTGGGATCCGGGATGGAAATTGTTGATCGGGCTTATGCAGCAGAACGAGGTGTGGCAGTGCTGAGCAGCCCGGAAGGAAACCGGAACGCCGTAGCGGAACAGGCATTGGGGATGTTGCTGGCATTGCAGAACAACATCCTGCGCGCCGACCGGGAAGTGCGGACCAACACCTGGCGCCGGGAAGCCAACCGGGGTTTTGAACTGCGGGGAAAAACGATCGGCATTGTGGGTTTTGGGCACACTGGAAGCCAGTTTGCCCGAAAACTGGCTGGTATGGAAATGACCGTACTGGCTTTTGACAAATATAAAGCGTCTGGTTATGCATCGGATATGCCCTGGGTGCGGGAAAGTACGCTGGAAGACATACAGGAGCAGGCGGATATCATTAGTCTGCACCTGCCCTTGACCGCTGAAACCCGGCACCTGGTAGATGCGCGTTTTATCGGGCAGTGCCGGAAAAAGTTTATCCTGCTCAATACCGCGCGGGGAGCGTGTATTCACACGGCGGAGGTCGTGGAGGCATTGGAAGCGGGGCAATTGGGCGGAGCCTGCCTGGACGTATTTGAAAATGAAAAGCCGCAAACGTTCACAGCTGCGGAACAACAATTATATCAACGCCTGCATGTGCTCGAAAATGTGGTACTTACACCGCATATTGCGGGTTGGACACAGGAATCGAAATACTTGCTGGCGGCTATACTACTGGAAAAAATAAGTGCTGTTGTGTAAGGAATGTTTTTTTGTAACTTTTTAGCCCGTGGGATGGAGGGCGGAATTTATTCCGCTTTTTACGGATTGCAAAAAGGAACTGCCTTAAAAGGCGGAATAAATTCCGCCCTCCATCCCACGGTTGTTTGGGTATTTGAGGATGCGAGTATCTGAATATAAATGATTGGTTGGCAGTCAGATACTCGAATATTCAAATATTCAAATATTCGCAAAAACTTAAATGACACGACATAAACCCCAAAAAACCATTTGCTTCTTTTGTCAATATTCAGATATTGTGCCAAAAGAGGGGCTGTTCTAAGTAATGGTTTTACTATCATTGCAGCCTTTTTGGATGAAGCAAAACCCGACATTTGAATTTAATGTTCTGAATATCAGTCATTTGGAACAAAATTGATAGCAATTTTACACCATTTTTTCAATCACTGTTCTATGGTACGTTCTTTACTCTTAACCATTGCCATGCTTTGCTGCGTCGGATCTGTGCTTGCCCAATCAACTGTGTTGACGGGCAAAGTATCGGACGACAAAGGCGAGGGACTGATCGGCGCTTCCGTCAAGGTGTCGAAAGGCTCCGATATGATCCGGGGCGCCGTAACGGATTACAATGGCACCTTCCGGATTACGATTGACCCGGGTACTTACAACGTAGAGTTTTCCTATACAGGATTTAAAACTGCTACGGTTACCGACGTGAGAATCCTCACCGCACAGCTCAACTTCCTCAATCAGACGATGTCGGACAACCTGACATTGAATACGGTGGATATTGTAGCCTATAAGGTGCCGCTCATTGAGCAGGACAAAACCTCCGGCGGTCAGACCCTGACGTCCGAACAAATCAAAAACCTGCCGACACGTAGCGTCAATGCCATCGTGGCCACCACCGCAGGTACCACCTCCATCGACGGCGGTGCGATTAACATCAAAGGTTCGCGTTCCACCGGTACCAACTATTACATCGACGGTATCCGGGTTTCCGGCACACCTCCACCCGTTCAGGACCTCGAGCAGTTGCAGGTCATCACAGGGGGCCTGGGCGCCGAATACGGCGACGTAACCGGCGGTGTGGTCTCCATGATCACCAAAGGCCCGGCCAGTGAATTTCATGGCGGTATCGACATTGAAAATTCGCACGGGCTCGACCCTTATGGCTGGCTGCTGGCTACGGGCAATTTGAGCGGTCCTATTATCAAAAAGAAACAGACCGACGGTAGCACGCGCACCGTGCTTGGTTTTCGCGTTTCCGGGCAATTCCAGCGCCAGAAGGATGATGATCCGCCCGCATTGCCGTTATACCTGGCAAAAGGAGAGGGAGTCAACCTCGACGTTTTATACGGCGCTGACGAAGCCGCTGCAAATGTAGAACGCGCCAAACTGAATGACCCCAACAACGTACTGGGCCGCATTCAGGCGCACCCGGTGACCCGCAGTGGCGCCCTACTTATTCCTTCCGGTGAAAACCTGAACAATGACAGTGTCGATGTGTACAATTACAACCCGTATGAAAAAAGACAGGACATCGACCTTACCAGTAAAATAGACCTGCGCCTGACGAACAGTATCGACCTGAGTGTTACCGGTACGTTCAAGGACCAGCAGGATCAGTTTACACCAGGTGGCTGGAGGCTGATCAACAGCCAGAACAATCCGACCAATTACGGCCGCCGCTACCGTGGTATCGCCCGTTTTCGCCACCGCCTGGGTAGCAACAACGACGAGGATGGCCGTGAAAGCAATGCCAATAAAGTCACGATTTCCAACGCCAGTTACCAACTGCAATTTGCTTTTGAACGCGGCACCAATAAAAACTACGATCCGCGCCACAAAGACAGGTTGTTTGATTATGGCTATGTCGGAAAGTTCAATTTTGACAATATCCCACGGGCTATTCTGGACAGTAATGTGGTCAGACATGGCGGATACCTGACCGATTATGTCGGTTTTGTTCCGGGCACACAAAACCCGGGCCTGGTGGCGTATAACGAGTTTGCCGACCCTGAAGACTATTCGTCCTATCAGTCCTATAACGGAATAGAGCCATCCCTGTACAGCTCTGTCTGGGGCTCGCACACCAATGCAAGCCTCGTTTATAATTCGTTTGGCAACAGCGAAGACGACATTATTACCATTACTGCCAACAGCAGTTTTGACCTTAAACTGGGCAAAACGGGCGTCCACAGTATCCAGTTCGGTTTGCTCAATGAGCAGCGCACTACCCGTTCCTGGAGCGTGGCGCCGATCGGTTTGTGGCAGCAGGCCGTTCAATCGGCCAACAGCCATTTTAATGGTATCGACCTGACTGCAGCGCCAATCGGTACGTTCGTTGATCCGCGCTTCCCAGATGTAGGAGCGATCGATCAATACCCTTATCTGGTGGTGGATCAGCCCGGTCGCCGTTTTTACCGTGCACTGCGCGAGTCGCTGGGTGTAGGTATCAATGAGTATGTCAATGTAGAAGCCCTTGATCCCAGCCAACTGAGCCTCAGCATGTTCGGTCCACGTGAATTGACCGACCGCAGTCTGGTAGGCTATTACGGTTACGATTACCTGGGCAACCGCGCACCGGATGGTATCTCTTTCAATGACTTTTTCCGGTTGAAAGATGCCGATGGCGTGCGTACCCTGCCGGTAGCGCCTTTACGCCCATTGTACCAGGCAGCGTTCCTGAAAGACAAGTTTACTTTCAACAACATGATTTTCAGCCTGGGTGTCCGGGTAGAACGGTTTGACCTGAATACCAAGGTGTTGAAAGACCAGTATTCGTTGTACCAGATCATGAGCGCCAAAGACTATTTTGCAACGATACCGGAAGCACCGGATGTCCGTCCGGGTACTATTGGCGACGAATTTAAAGTATATACCGTAAGCGAGCAGGACAAATCACCTGTAGCATTCCGCAATGGCGATACCTGGTACTTCCCTGACGGTCGGCAGGCCAACGACGGCGTAGCCATTTACGGCAGCGGCGGTGTTGTGAATCCTTTGCTGGTAGACGAGGTTCGGGGTGGCGATATCGCCAGCGATGAATTCGATCCGAATACCTCTTTTGAAGACTATACGCCACAAGTCAACTGGCTTCCTCGCCTGGGTTTCTCTTTCCCGATCTCTGAAGACGCCAACTTCTTTGCGCACTACGACGTTCTGGTGCAGCGGCCTACCAACTACGCGGTAACTGCGCTGAATTATTTCTACTTCTACACGCCTGGCCGCACGCCGCAGAACAATGCCAGTCTGAGACCGGAAAAAGTAGTAGACTATGAAGTAGGTTTCCAGCAGCGCCTGAACCAGAATTCTGCCCTCAAGTTCTCTGCTTATTACCGTGAAATGCGCGATATGACACAAGCGCGTACGATCCAGCAGGTACCGGTTATCGGCACCTATGAAACATTCGGCAATATCGACTTCGGTACTGTAAAAGGATTCACCCTGCAGTATGATTTGCGCCGCATCCAGAATACGGAACTGCGCCTGGCATACACCCTGCAATTTGCAGATGGTACGGGTTCGAGCGCCAACTCTCAACGCGGTCTGACCCGTTTGGGTAATATCCGTAATCTTTTCCCGCTCGATTTTGACGAACGCCACAACATTTCCGGCATCCTCGACTATCGTTTCAGCGAGGGCAGGGATTACAATGGCCCGCGCATCGGCAACAAGGATATTTTGTCCAATTTTGGCGCCAACCTGCAACTCACAGCCGTTTCCGGCCGGCCTTATACTGCCGCACAACGCGCAACGCAATTCGGTGGAACCGGTATCCTGGGCGCGATCAACGGCAACCGTTTGCCCTGGCGCTTCACCCTCGACCTGCGGCTTGACAAATCATTCAGCCTGACAGCGGCAAATAAAAAACCGCTCAACCTGAATGTGTACTTCCGCGTGGCCAACCTGCTCAACCGTAAGAACGTTGTTGGTGTTTACCCTGTAACAGGTTCTCCGACAGATGACGGTTTCCTGGCTACGGCTGAAGGTGTAAACAACACAAACAGGATTCTAACGGAAGGCAGAAACCAGCAGGCGTATCTGGCCTCTTATTCCTGGCTTGTGCGCAACCCGGATAACTTCACCCTGCCACGTCGTATGTATGTAGGCGCCTCTATTGAATTTTAAACTTAAAAATGAATTAACCATGCGTATTTACAAACTTCTATTAGTTGTTGTACTCGCATTTGCTGTCGGGGGGGCTGTTTTTGGCCGACACCCCGATAACTATCAGTCGGGACGGTCAACCAAACAAGTGAAATACCGCGACGTATGCGCCAACTCAGAATCTGCAATTGACCAGCGGATCAACAACGTTCGAGCCCGACTGCTGGGTGGCGGCGACTGCTGGTGGAATCCTTCTTCCCGGGACGGGCGTTATATCGTTCCAAAGGTTGACCTGAGCAGTGGCCAGGCCGAAGTATCCGCCCTTTATGCGGGTGCGGTATGGATCGGAGGTTTCGACGATTTTGACAACCTGAAACTGGCTTGCCAGGACTACCGCAGCAGTACCAACCAGGATTTCTGGCCGGGCCCGCTGCACCCAACCCTCGGCAACACGGAAGCGGTTACCTGCGAAAACTGGGACCGTCACTTCCGCGTGACGGGCGACGAAATTCGCCTCCACCTGCGCAACCTCGCTGCCGGCAATATGAACCCCAGCGAAATCCCGCGGGGACTCCGGGAGTGGCCCGCTAAAGGCAACCCATACTTTGTAGATGTATGGGGCTTCGACCTGCCTTTTACCGAACAGGCGCTCGCAGGTTTTTATGATGCCGACGAAGACCGCCTTTATGACCCTTTGAAAGGGGACTATCCTTCTATCGACATTCGGGGCTGTCCCAATGACCGCTATCCGGATGAAATGATATTTTGGATCTACAACGATGAAGGGGGTGGCAATGAGCACACTGCCTCTATGGGTAGAGCCATTCGTATGGAAGTGCAGGT
>JADLCC010000172.1 GCA_020847425.1 Saprospiraceae bacterium | reverse complement strand
ATCTCGCGGCTGACTTTGATGCCGGTAATCACATAACCCACATCGCCGGTGCCGATTTCTGCAGCTTCAAACTGTCCGAGGCGCAGTACGCCGACTTCTTCCGCCACAACTTCTTTTCCGGTATTGTAAAATTTAATTTTATCGCCTTTGCGCATCTTGCCGTTCATCACCCGCACGTAGGCTACTACGCCCCGGTAGGAGTTGAACATGGAGTCGAAAATCATGGTTTGCAACGGCGCATCGGGGTCGCCGCTCGGCGCGGGAATACGGTCCACCGCAGCAGCCAGGATTTCGGGAATACCAATCCCCGTACGGCCCGAAGCCGAAATAATATCTTCCCGCTTGCAACCGATCAGGTCGATGATCTGGTCCTGCACTTCTTCCACCATCGCGCTTTCCATATCCACTTTATTCACGATCGGGATAATTTCCAGGTCGTGGTCAACGGCGAGATACAGGTTACTAATAGTCTGTGCCTGAATACCTTGCGAAGCGTCCACCAGCAACAAAGCGCCTTCGCAGGCAGCGATAGAGCGGCTCACTTCGTAAGAAAAATCCACGTGACCGGGGGTGTCGATCAGGTTGAAAATATACTCTTCCCCGTTGGCCGGGTGTATGTAATGCATCTGAATGGCGTGGCTTTTTATGGTAATCCCCCGCTCGCGTTCGAGGTCCATATTGTCCAATGCCTGGTCTTGCATATCCCGTTTGCTGATGGTATGGGTGTATTCCAGCAATCGGTCGGCAAGTGTACTTTTCCCGTGGTCGATGTGCGCAATAATGCAGAAATTGCGTATGTTTTTCATATATCTAAATCCAGCCTTTCTTTAAGGAGCGCAAAGGTACGTCAAATTGCTTGTTTTGACGGAATATCATTTGGAATTCGTATCATGCAACGCGGATGACGCAGATAGAACGGATCGATGCGGATTCGAGTGTGAAAAATCCGCGTCAATCCGCTCTATCCGCATAATCCGCGTTTCAATTATCTAAACCCTTCCATCATCCTTTTCGATAAAGTATCCACCAGCACGCCAGGGATGCCATGCGCCATATTGTCGAGCCATAATGTGTCGGCATTCGGAATGATTTCGGCGCATTTTTTCCCGTGAGCAATCGGAATGAAAGGATCGGATTTCCCATGAATTATCAGTGTCGGGAGGGACAAAAATCGCAGTTTTTCGTAGCGGGAACCGGAAAGCCGCACAGCCGCGTGGTGTTGCGGCGAGACGTGCATATTATACCCCCTGCGTTTTCGGATATTGTATAAAACCTGCTCCGAAATGACTTTTGTTTCCAGGGGATAACGGGCATCGCCCATCAAAATGACCCTGCTGGCCAGGTGCAGTTTGAGGATGTTTTTTTCGCCGCCGATGATGCCGTATTTCAGGCCGACTTTGATCAGATCGAAAGCAACGGCAGATGAAATAGCCGGCAAATCGGGGTCTTCGATGTAGCCGGAAGAAGCAATGGAGGTGAGGGAGGCCGCCCGCTCCGGGTGGCGGATGACCAATTCCTGCGCGATCATGCCGCCCATGGAAACGCCGACAATATTTGCTTTTTGAATACCCAGCGTGTCCAAAACCGCAATGGCATCCGCTGCCATATCGCCCAGGGAATACGGCTTCGAAGCATCCCAGTTTTTCACCCAGTCCGACATGCCGACGCCCCTGTGGTCGTAACTTATCACCTGATAACCCGAATCCACAAAAGCATCGAGAAACTGTTGGGGCCAGCCCAAAGCGTCATTGGAAATACCCATGATCAAAAGCACGGCGCCTTTCGGGGACGTTTCGGGCATGATACTTTCATACCAGATATCGAGGCCTTGTGAAGTTGCAAAACCCGCTTTGCCGCGAACGAATTCCGGTAGCGGATCTTCGATGACACGTGTTATGATTTCATTCGATTCATCGGACAGCGCGGGACCGGAACAGGCAATATATATGGAAAAACCGGCCAATATCAGCAGGATCGCAAGCGCTGCGATTTTTAGTATTTTTTTGAAGAATTTCATTTTTGATGGAAATTAAAAATGTGACTAATACCGATCAAAGGCTTGCGTTTCAAGCCAGTGAAGCGGTGTCATTTGTGAGGAACATGAGACATCCTGAATTTTAGTAGCGATCGAACTTTCTGCTGTTTGAGGCTTTCGCAACCTTTACTTATCCATGCTCACTTTGTCATTCTGACGGAATCCGTTCACTCTACGAGGGGAAAATAGTGAAAACGCGCCGTAGATCGGACGGATTCCGTCAGAATGACAACGAGGGCTTGGCGTCATTTAGCCGCCAAAAAATTCGGGATGCCTCATGTACCTCGCAGATGTCACCTCAACGCTAAGCCGACAACGCAAATAGGCGCAGTGGTATAGCGCAGTTTGGATGTCAGCGATAGCAATTCAAGTAAAAAAACGGGAAAGAGATATCCGGTCAAAGCATAAAATCCTCTTCATCCTGGGCGGATGGAATAGTTTTGAACTGTGTAAAATAGGCCGTTTTAATAAAGGAAAAGGCTTCTTTTTTACAGGCAAATAACCTGACTTTAATCAGCCTGTCGAAAACTGACCGGGCAATTTTATGGTATTGGAGATAGGGATACCGGGGTCTGCAGGCTGCGAAATAAACAAACGCTTTTTTATAGGAAACAACCTTTTGAAGGGGTTTGCTTTTCTGCCGCGACAACTCCGCTTGTTCCGTGCGCTCGGGGCTACATTTGGAATTGCCGGTATAGCCTGAAAAAGCAAGTGAACTCAACAGCAGGGCGGCTGCGAGGAGGTATTTAGGTAATGCACCTTTTATATGGAGCAATTGGTTTTGCATATTGATCAGAGCAAAATTCAGGCCGCCTGCATTTGGATCACCTCTAGTTCAGCCCCGTTTTGTACGGAATTTTCTGCTTTCTGTAGCACGATACGGGTCGTTGCCGGGTCGAGAAAGTAACTGGAACAGTTATTGCAAACCCGGGCGGGAACATTTTTCAACAGCACGATGGACGCACCTTTCTCAAGGGTTACGGTAACGTTCCCGTCTTTCAGTT
>JADLCC010000171.1 GCA_020847425.1 Saprospiraceae bacterium | reverse complement strand
CGGCCCGGTTGCCGGGACCGGAGCCGCGAATGATACTTGCTACATTGACGAAAACTTCCACATTGGCTAAAAAAGTGGAATGGTCAAAATCGTATTCAGCATGTAAAGTGCCGTAAATCGGCGGGGTACCATTTGAATTTTGCTGCGGCAGTACCACCAATTCGCCGTCGAGCCTCATCAAACTGATGTTGCCACTCGAATTAAAATTAGCCGCAAAAACCACTTTTGCCCGGTAAGCATCGCCCGCATTCGGACCAAATATCAGCCCCGCACGAAAGCCGAAGGCGCCCTGGCTCGGCACGTACCTCAGCCCCGATCCATTACTTCCGGGTTGGCGGAGTTGTTCTGCGGTAGGCCTTTGCTGGCCTGCCCGGTTGATATTGCTGTGCAGCGATGCCTCAGTAGATTCCATATTCATATTGCCCCATGCTCCACCACAGAAACCGTTTAGTGCGACGCCTGCAAAAAGGGTGATGCCCGGACTGAATTCCGCCGAAGCGTCCACCATCCAGTAATCGAAACCATTCACGCTGCCGAATTGAGCCACGGCCTGGAGCCGGATCGTGGGTTTGAACGTGGCATCCAGCCAGCCTTTGAATCCGTCGCCATACGTGTCGTCGTGCCGGAACAATTTGAGTCCGCCCCTGATATGGACGGTGCCGACGCTGCCTTCCACGGCTACTTCATTAAAATCGATGCCTCCGAAACCGACATCGAGTGCGCCGTTGGCATAATTGACCCGCGCCAGAATGCCCAGGTTAACGGTGGCCCGAAAAGCATCGTTGCCCTCCATAATCGTGACGACCACGTCGAAAGAAAAGCCGATCCGGTTGCCCGGCCTGTTCGGGTCAACATCTATCAACGCGGGTCGGTTGACATTGACAAACTCAAAACGCTCGATGTTGATCGGGAAACCTGCCATTTCCTTAGCAGGAGAGGCGAAGGAAATGTTCCCGCAACTAAAGTAAGGACCCCAGGTGTATACGCCGAGGTTCTGAAATTCCATTCCCGGGAGATTGAGGTTGATCTGACTGTTGTTCCCGAAAGAGATCGAGCCGGTCAGCATGGCATAAGCGCCTTCCCTCCAGTCTATTTCTGTGACCTGCCCGTCGCCATTGCGGTCGGTATGCGCCAGCGTGCCCAGGTTGATCCCGATGATGGAGGTGCCTGCCAGTTGCAGCGTTGCCCCCCAAAGTGCAGCATCCAGTCGTGCCGTTGGCTGAATTCTGAATTGGAAACCGAACTGGTTGTTTCCGGTATTGTGCAACAAGGCGTCGTATCGAAGCGGCGTATCTTGATCGACCGGCAGCCAGATTCTGCCATTAAACTCGCCCTGTGTCATGGTATTGCTCACAAATTGCAGGTGGAAGCGGTCGAGCGTAAAGCGCCAGCCTTCCACCGTACCGGTATTGACGATATTTTGTACAAAAACGGACATCGATAGGCCTGTCCTGTCGGCCAGCAGGGAATCGATCCCGATAGTCAGTCGTTCGTTGGGGTTGGAAGAAGTGCGGAATTCATGCGGCAAACGCACGGCGGCCTGGCCCAGCATGAACCCTTTCCAGTGGACGGTTTTATCACCCTGATAATTGCGGGGGAAACGGATACCCGTCGGATTTTCGAGGTCGGAAAAGTCCAGGAACGCATTTTGTGCCGTAAAACCCCAGCCATCGAGACCGGCGACCTGAAAATCGTCGATGCTCAGTTTGCCCATATAATTGTCCGCCTGCCGTGCGCTGAACTTGAACCGCGCTTTCACCGTACCACTTTCGGCAGGCGCCCCGCTGGGCGTGTCGGGCAGGAGGAGGTTTCTGGAAAATTCCACATAGCCTGCCAGCACCAGTTTCCGGAAGCCCCGGCAATCCCAACTGACATAAGTTCCCGTATCGCGGGCGGCCAGGTTGGCTGCCGGAAATACCAGCGTGACTTCATCGCCGAAAGGAATACGTTTTTCAACGGGACTGTACAAGGTGGCCCGGTTCAGGTCGAGGCCCGAAGGGTAAAAACAGATATCTGTTGCGCCAAGCGAGACCCACCCGTTCAATTCAGGGAAATCGAGGCTAAAAACGGCATTCAAAGTCGCTTTTACCGGCGAAAAATCCATGCCAACAATTCCGATCGTGACCTTGCGGTTAGCGGCGGAATCGACCACGACGTCAAATCCAAGCGGCATCCCGATGGGTTCGGCGCCCAAAAGTCCCAAAACAGAGCGTGTCGTCTGGTTGACAGCGTTGTCGAGCGCTGCGGCCTCCGTTTCGCTCATACCCGCAAAGGTGGCGCCGGCCTCGCCGATATTTCCGGGGATCAATTCCGGCAAATCCTGTCTTGCTTTGACGGTACCCGCCCAGGCACGCTGCGCCGCATTGACTTTCAGGTTCGTAAATGCCACCGCTATCCGGGCGTTATTCATAAAAGGAATACGAATTTCTCCCGTGCCGACGTCGCCTTCGGTCCTGTGCTGGGTGGTTTTGATCTCCATCTCGAATTTACCAACCGTCACCAGATCGCCGGGTTCGTAGGTAGTGAGGTAGTCGCGTTCGTTCTCGGGCACTGGTTCCGCTTCACATTGCGCGATGCAGGCCTCGATCCGGTCGGGATCCTGCGGCGGTGGCGCGGTGCAGGGTGCGTTACGAACTTCAAAGTGGTAAACAGGGCTGAAGCGATAGAAATCGGCATTCGTAAGCCCTTCCAGGTCGCTTTCCGACCGGATTTTATCATTGGAGCCATCGGCAGTTTCCGATTCGGCAACCCAGCCGACGCGCCAGTAATATGTGCCTGCAGGGGTGCCGCCAGTCACCGTCGTCGGATCAAACTGGAAGGTATATTCTTTCCCGAACACCTTGCTAATGTAGGCATTTTCATCATACAGCCGCAGGTTGTCGGAACTGGTGGAAGAAGGTTCGAATGCGAAAGCGTCTTCGTTAAATGTTTTGTCCTTGTCGTAGGCGTCAGCCTGTATTTTTTTAAATTTTTTATAAACGATTTGCTGGAAACCGGCATCCCGCGCGACCTGCAAAACCAGTTTTTCCCGTGTCGACAAATAACTACAGGTTGACACCTCTCCGTTTTCAATATTTAAAACACGGAAAGCAGGCAAAGGGTGTAGCGGCGCATTGCCGGTATTGATCCGAAGTGGAACAGGGCAAATTTCTTCCAAAACCGTTTCATTGGCCGGTGAGAGCAGATTGGGCAAGGGCATGCCTGTGACAAACCGGGCAGGCGCTATATTTTTTTGGGTTGTGCCGCCCGATTGCCCTTCCACCTGCATTCGATACCGTGCATTGATCTCATAGGTTCCGCCGCGCACATATTTGTAACATTGGAGGGTGGAGGGAATTACCGCATCGAGGTTAAAACCATACGCGTATCCCTGTTCCAGTTGCAATACATCCGGGTCATAACCATGGCTGTTCATCCAGTTTTCCAGAAAGTGCTGCGGGCCGTTGGGCCAGTTCAAATTCCGGTCGATTTGCTGGCTGCCACCTGGCGTCCGGTTAATGGTCAATTCGCTCTCGAGGCGGCGGTATGACTCGCATTCAGGCAAAAAAGCGGCGATCACCGGAAAATTGGTAAATGGCAGCGTATCCTGCCCCAGCGAGCTGGGAAAAGTAAATTCCGCCTGAATATCATTTTGGTCGAGTTGGGCGCATTCAAATTCGCTGTTCTGACCATAGGCAAAAACCACGATATTGGACGTGCCGCGCCCATCGGTAAAAAAGGCCGGATTCATCGCCACCAGCCTGGCCGCGTAAATATCCCCTTCATTAAAAATGATGTTGTCGTCGGCAGCACCGGCGCCGGCGATATAAAACGGCGGTAATGCATTCAGTTCGATGGAGCCGAGCTCCTCTACCCCCTGCCGGTTATCCAGTTGATCGGGAGTGACCTGTTGTATTTGCGTGGCGCCCTGCAACTGAAAAATTTCCAGCCTGTACCGGAGCCCTGCTGGCACCTGACCGCCAAAATTTTGTATCCATTGAAAACGGACATTTCCAGCAGGAGTTACCGTTACTGTACTATTGTTTTCCGGCTGCACCAGTTCGGGTGATGAAAATTGCTCGACGGAAAAAAAGGTGCAATTGGGTCCGTTAATATTGGAAAGTGGCATGCTGTTTTCATCGAATGCCTGCACACACAACTGGTAGGTGCCCGGAGGCAAAAAACCGGCATCCAGGATGGCTTCCTGTTCGGGAGAAACCTCGATATCATAGTCGTCGCGACTCAACTGCGCACCATTGTTCTGGATATTGGAATAGCGCAGCGTGGACTGTTGCAGTGCATTTATCGTAAAACCCGGCAGATCCGGAATGGAGGATGCCCTGGTATTGACCATAATGCCCAGCGCTCCACCGCTCAGGCCTGTAATGGCAATCGTATAACGCGCCTGATAAGTATTGACGGTTGTGTTTTGAACCTGGATACTGAGTCCCGATTGCAGGTCCGAAACCCGCTGCGGATTGGGCGGCGACAGATCGACCGAAATCGAAAGCGGCTGGGCTGAAATAGAAAGGCAGGTGATGCCGATGAAAAAGACGATCAGGAGCGTACGACTGTTTTTCATATGATGAATGGTTGCATTTTCAAAAAAGAAGATCCGGTTTTTAAAAAGCCGCTAAAAGCGCAAACTGTAATTGAGGTTGCTGCGCAACTCGTTGAACGGTTGTTGTATTTTGGTGCGGCGGTTGAGGTAGCTCAGTCCAAAGCCAAGGCTCATTTTCCGCGTCACTTTGTAGTTGAGGGAAATGCTGTTGGAAAGCAGAAAGCCATCTGACTGGCCATCTGTGCGGTTCAGGCTGCTGTTGCCTGTCCAGCGCAGGTTTAATTTTTTTGCAAACATCTCTTTTCCCGCTCCCGTGCTGAGTCCGATCCGCTCGACTTCCCGGTTCGGATAATGGAACCGGCTTGCAAACAGCCCTGCGGAAAGCATGAGCCCGCTCGGTTTCCAGCGGACGCGGTAATTGGCAGAAGCATTTTGAGCCTCCGTGTCCGTGAATGCGTTGGAAAACGGATTCTGGTCACGGTATTGATCGTAACTGATATTCAGCGAAATAGTGTGTGTGATCGCTTTCCGGACAATCGTCAATTGTGGCGAGAGGTAAGCATTGGCATTGACACTGGCCAGCCTGAACGTATCATTGATCTGGATCAGACCGGCTTGCTGCTGGAGCGAAAAATTGGAATAACCGCCGCTCACAGAGAATTTTTTGCTTGCGGTCAAAGAAAAATCGGCGGACATGATGTCCCGCAGACTGGTGTATTCGCTTCTTTTATACAGATTGTTGCGTTGTTTGCCGTAGCGGGCGTTGAAACTCAGTTTCCCTTGCAACAGGTTGAGACCAAAATTGCCCGTCAGGTTTTCGACATCCTGGTTGATAAAATAAACGCCGAAGGAAGTATAACCCGGGTCGATGCGCTGGTAGGAACCGCCTATGTTGAAATGCCGGAAACGCAGCCCAATTTGAGCATCGCCTGCAAAATAATAGTAGGAACTCTGGTTGATTTTGATGATTTTTTGTTTCCTGGCGAAGGCATCCGTCAGGTCTGCGGGCGGGGCATTTTGGTCTTTCGTAATACCGCTGGCAGCGGCATTGACAGCAAAGGATAATTTCCTGAAAAACGTCAGTTTAAAAGACGTGCCCACGACCAGGTTTTCTGCGGGCGTGATACCCAGGCGAAGCAGCGAGTCGCGGCTGCCGGTAAGGCCGTCGTCTTTGGCTTTAAAAAAGATCAGGTCAAAAAAGTTGGAAGCCGTGCCCACGCCGAGTTTGAGTCCCATTCCTTTTCGGCGGTACATGTCTATGGGTTGCTGGTACCCCGTCAGTTCGAGGGTTGGCGTGACGGGCAGGGGTTCCATTTTTCCGTACATGGCAGCAAAGCGGAGTTTGCCGGGCGTCAACTCGATGCCGCCGCCGAGGAAAGTAAGTCCGTTCAGGGAATATGGCGAAAACTGCATGTTCCGGTATCCGCCGTGCAGTTTGATCCATTTCCAGTACGGACTGACGCCTATGCGCCGGAAGACGGGCGTGTTGTAATCCAGTTGCCGGTCGCTCAGCATGACCGTAAACGGCAATTGAAAACCATACAGGCTCAGCACCGGACTGCCGGATAAGGTCCAGATAAAAGGGCTGCGCCGGTTGTCTACACCCCGGGCATTGTAGAAAGATACGCCCGCTTGCAACGACCCGGAAAAATCCACGGGTTTTTGTTTGCCCAGGGCGCTGATATCCTGAGCAGGTAGTTGTGCAAACACAGCCCAGACCAGCAGAAATGCCAGGAGATTGGATTTCATTGGTAATTTGTTAATATGGTAAGCGATGCTTAAAGGGTTGATGAGGGTTGATAAAGGTTGATGAGGGTTGATATTCATCCACTCGGAAATGAAGCGGTTTTACTTTTTTCGAGTGGATGAATATCAACCCTCATCAACCTTTATCAACCCTCATCAACTATTTACAAGTATGCCTATTTCGGCGTCGTTTTTTGCAATTGTTCCACGGCCTGCCGGAGTTCGGCGACCTGTTTTTGCAATAACTCTATCATAACCTGTTGTTCCTGAATGGCTTTTATAGCCAGTACGCCCAGTTTGTCGTATGCGACACCAATAATAGGTTCTCCGTCGCGGGTAGTGGTTTTGGAAACAAGGGCAGGGAAAACAGCCTCTACCTCCTGTGCAATGACGCCCAAAGTGAGCGGCGCATCGTCTGCCTCAGAGAGCAGCCGGTAGGTGTACGGATGTACCTGGTTCAGCCCGGCAAGCACCGAATGATCATACCGCTGAATATTTTTCTTGAAGCGACGATCCGAGAGTTGAATGTATTGGCCGTTCTGGGCAATTTTGGCAACGTTACCTCCGTCATTGTAAAAAAATTGCAATTCGTTTTCAAAAACACTCAACTCAATATTGGTATTCCCCTGTACATTTTCCAGTTTTAATCCAGCGTCTAAAACAAACGAGTTGGATTGTTTAACATGCACAGTTCTGTTGGGTAAATTGACATTTAACCCTACCAGGCTACCTGTAACTAGCGACCGAGCGCCGTAAAAAGCCCCGCCAATACCATTGTTGGAAAAGCCTTTCACCCCAACACCTGCCAGGGAATACCCATCTACCCCGATGCTTCCGCCAATACCATATACGCCTGTTCCTTCCTGACCGCTGGTATTCGCGATACCCTGCACACCGTAGCATGGTGATGCAAACTCACCGCCGGAGGGGAGCTCGGTGTTTCCAATGTTTTCACCCACGATGGCTGCAAGATTATTGGCGGAGTTGGGGAAAGTATTCAAGATGTACATGCCCGATTGATTGGCCGTATTGGCCATCCGGAAACCGATACCTTCCGGGCCGACACTGCTGCAAGTGCCACTGAATGGCAAAGTAAGTCCGCCGCCGCTGCCCTGTGCGTCGGTTCCGGCTCCCCAAGCGCTGCCATTCCATTTGAGTACCTGGCCGGAAGCGGTGGCGCCCAGGCTGGTCAGTTTTTCGGCGGTGATGGAGTTGTTGCTCAACTGCGAAGTGCCCACCTGTCCGGGTTTAATTGTCAGGTTGGAAAACGTTCCTGTAAGATTTCCGTTCGCCACAGTGGTATTGATGATATCATCCAGCGGGTTGGTATCGCCCGTATTGGTGATAACGTTACTGCTTATGGAGATGCCTGTTCCGGCACTGTACGTTGGTCCGGCCGGGCCCTGTGGGCCTTGCGGGCCTGTAGCGCCCTGTGGGCCGGTTGCGCCCGTTGCGCCTTGCGGGCCGGCGGGTCCGGCAGCACCCTGAGGACCAGTTGCCCCTTGCGGCCCTGTTGCGCCTTGAAGTCCGGTTTCACCCTGTGGCCCCTGGGGACCGGTTTCGCCAACTAATCCTTGCAAACCTTGAGGCCCTTGTGGCCCGGCTGGGCCTTGTGGGCCAAGGGCTCCGGCTGGGCCCGGTGCACCTTGAGCGCCTGGCGCTCCTGTAAGGCCTGTCGGTCCTGCGGGTCCCTGCGGGCCGGTTGCGCCTTGCGGACCAACACCGCCTGTAGGGCCGGGCACACCCTGGGGGCCCTGTGGACCCTGCGGCCCTGCGGGCATATCGGCTGGCACCCATGCGGTATTATTCCAGCGGAGCACTTGTCCGTTGGTTGCGCTTTGCTGGGCGAGTCCGAGCGGACTGGCGGGGGTACCGTTGCCTTGTAGTGTGGCATTCGTTTGGGCGTTTTGAGTACCCCAGTTGTCGCCACCGCCACTTGTTGGAAGGGTTACCGAACCGCCGCCATTGCTCAGGGTAAGCACGGTGCCCGAAAGGGATATACTTTGTAATTCGTTGGTTACAGATCCGTCCACTTCAGTGGGTAGTGTAACGGTGCCACCACCATTGCTAAGGCTTATCACATTGCCGGAAAGGCTTAATGTTTGTAATTCATTGGTATTGCTCAGGTCGCCGTTGTTGGTGATGACATTTCCGGGTCCAATTGCAATACCTGCTCCCGGCGAAAGTTGTGCGATACCCACTGCATCATCGGCAGGCACCCAGTTATTCCCGTCCCATTGCAAGACCTGGCCGGGCTGAGCGCCGCCGGTGTTGATATCGGCCAGATCGCCCAGTTGCAAATCCGCTACGCGCCCGGCTTCGAGGGCGTAAGGAACGCTGACAAATTCGGAACTGCCCAGCAGGAGGTAGTTCGAGCCGCCGATCGGATCCAGTTCCACGCGCAGCCATTTGCTGCCGCCGGCCCAGTCTATATTTCCCATACTGCCGCTTACCACGTTGCCTGCACCAATTTGCAGGTTGAACAGGCCGAAAGCATTGGTCGACACCGTATGGGTTTCCTGGTACAAAGAAGCACCATCGGGTGAACCGTTTCTGATGGAAAAACGAACGGAAACCGACTGGCTGGTCAGGGGCTGGCCGGCCGTATTGCGGGCTACTGCCTGGTAATTGATCCGTTGGGGGATGGTTTGGGCTTGTGCCAGGGTGGCAGCAAAAAGCAAAAGGCAAAAAGAAAGGAGGCGGGTAATGTTTTTCATCTGTTGTTGTTTTTTAAAATGCTTTTCTGGTGAAATATGGAGCGGCGTAAATCAGATTTTTATGACCGAAAAAATAGCCGTACCGTATGTGCCGGCATGCATTTGCAGTTGATAAGTACCTGCCGGCAGTTTTTGCAGATCGAGTGAATGCTGTACTACGCCGGATTGTATGGATCCTTGAAGTATGAACTGCCCGGTCTCATTGAATATCCGGTAATCTGTTTGCTCCGTTAAAGCACTCGAAAATTCAATGTTACAGTTGTATGCTGTCGGGTTGGGGAAGATTCGGATACTATTGCCCACCCAGGGTTCCCCTACGGCCACAATAGCCAGATTGCCCTGGTGAAAGCCCTGTGTCAGCGTGGAAGTGTTGTCACTGATCGTGGCGACAACCGCTTCGCCAACGGTGTAACTGATTTGAACGCCACCAACGGTACCGCTTTGACCTGCCGAAGCCAGCACCTCATTTTGAAGTGTGGCCTGGGCATACAGCATTTTTGAACAAAAGAGAAAAAGGAATAATAAGTGTTTCATGGTCCTGGCTTTACGTTGAAGAAACGGGTTAAAGTGTTTTTTGGGGTTTGGGTTTTAATGGGTGTTTAAATCGTATTTTTATTAAGTCCCGAACAGACGCTCAATTGCTTAAAAAACGTACTGCAAAGGTTGGCTCGATTTGAACCCTGCACAATCCCATAAATGTGGGACAAGAGCATTGAAAAAACGTATTGTTGTGAGCGGGCTTTTAAGGTTTCGGGACTATGCTTCCACACAATTGTGCTACCCTTCCTTTCAAAACCAATTTGAAGGGTAATTGCATGGCTCTACAGGGAATCGGGGATTTTTTCCTGTTTTATCGTAGCATGCACCCAGCCAATCAAAAAAAACAACAAAATTTTATCGGGCAACACAACCGTTTGCATAAAAGGATATGGTGTGCATGCCCCTTCAATTTAACCTCAGGGGTGTCTAAAACACACTAAGTTCCGTGGAAACGCCGTACCTTTGCGCCCGATGCTTTGCAATTGTATGCACCATTTTTGGGTGACTACCGGCAAAGCAAACCCATTAGCGTACTAACTCATTCGTATATATCATGGTTGGGAATCTTACCCAGAACGGCGCGAAATTGAAGCGCATTTTCATCGAACCTACTTTGCCCGAAGGGCTCAGCCCGCTCGCCGAATTGTCGCAAAACCTCTGGTGGTCGTGGCAGCACGAAGCGATCGAACTTTTTAAAAGTATTGATGCGCAAAAATTTGAGGCGCTCAATTTCAACCCCGTTGCGCTGCTCGACGAACTGAGCATTGAAAAAGCCCGGGAATTGATCGCCAATGCGGACTTTATGTCCAAAATGAAACGCCTGCACAAAGAATTTCGCGATTATATCGACAAAGCGCCTGCAAAATCGGCTCCGCAGATCGGCTATTTCTGTATGGAATACGGCCTGCACCAGAGTATGCGCCTGTATTCGGGCGGCCTGGGCGTGCTGGCTGGCGACTACCTGAAGGAAGTGAGCGACCGCAACTTCAACCTGTTTGCAGTCGGTTTGCTGTACCGCTACGGTTATTTCCAGCAAGGCATTTCGATGCACGGCGAACAAATACACCATACAGAGCCGGCTAAATTCACCCAACTGCCGCTCCAGCCTGTGCGCGACGAGCGCGGAGAATGGATCAAAACACATGTGAACCTGGCAGGCCGTACGGTTTGGGCCAAAGTCTGGCTCCTGCCCGTTGGTCGTGTATCGCTTTACCTGCTGGATACCGACATCGACGACAATACCTGGGAAGACCGCTCGATCACGCACCAGTTGTATGGCGGCGACAATGAAAACCGCCTGCGGCAGGAAATACTGCTCGGCGTGGGCGGCCTGCGCGTCCTTAAAGCGATGGGCCTGAGCCCGGATATTTACCACCTCAATGAAGGCCACGCGGCTTTCCTCGGACTGGAACGCATCCGCAACTACATGAAAGACAAAGGTTTGTCATTTCAGGAGTCGCTGGAAATCGTTCGTTCCACCCAACTGTTTACAACCCATACGCCCGTTCCGGCCGGCCACGATACCTTTTCGGAAAACCTGCTGCGCGACTACCTGTATGAGTACACCTATGCGCTCGATATTCCGTGGCGCGAACTGGTGGGACTGGGCCGTATCGACCCGGACAGCACCACCGAACTGTTCAATGTGAGCCACCTGGCCATCCGTACCTCGCAGGAGATCAACGGGGTGAGCCGGCTCCATGGCGAAGTGAGCCAGAAAATGTTTGTGGAACTCAACCCGGATTACAGCTACTCCGAAAGCAATGTCGGCTATGTTACCAATAGTGTGCATTTTCCTACCTGGGTGGCGCCGGAATGGCTCGAACTGTATCAGTCGGTACTGGGCAAAACGATCCTGACGGACCAGACGAACCACAAATTGTGGGCAAAAATCCACCAGGCGCCCGGAGCCAAAATCATGGAAATCCGCCGGACCCTGAAAAAACGCCTGTTCAACTGGGTGCGCCATTCTTTGCAGGAAGACCTCACCCGGAGGGGCGAAAACCCGCGCAGCACATTCGAGATCATCAACTCGCTGCGGGAAGACGCACTGGTGATCGGTTTTGCACGCCGTTTTGCGACCTACAAACGCGCTACCTTGTTGTTTTCCAATGAAAAACGCCTGGCAGATATCGTGAACAGCACGGACAAACCCGTAATTTTTATTTTTGCCGGAAAAGCGCACCCTGCCGATAAAGCCGGTCAGGAGTTTATCCGCCTGATTTACAATACGACCAAAAACCCGCTGTTCCGCGGAAAAGTCCTTTTCCTGGAAAACTACAGCATGGAAATGGCCAAATTGCTGGTGCAGGGCGTCGATATCTGGCTGAACAACCCCACGCGCCCGAAAGAAGCATCGGGCACCAGCGGCATGAAAGCCGTGATGAACGGGGTGATGAACTTTTCGGTGCTCGACGGCTGGTGGTGCGAGGGCTACAAACCCGGCGCCGGCTGGGCCCTGCCGGAAAAAGAAACGTTCCAGGATCCGGGACTGCAAAACGAACTCGACGCGGAAACAATTTACAACATATTGGAAAACGATATCGTCCCGACCTATTACGATCAGGATGCCAGCGGCATTTCCGAACGCTGGGTAAGCCATATCAAAAATACCATCGCCCTCATCGCGCCTGAATTTGTGATGGGCCGGATGCTCGACGACTACGAAGCGCGTTTCTACTCCAAATTGTGGGCGCGCAGCAAAAAAATAAAAGAGAAAAATTACAGCGCCGCAAAAGCACTCACGGACTGGAAAAACCGTATTCGCCGGGCCTGGGAGGCCATAGAACTGGTCGAACTGGATGCTCCGGATACTTTCAACCGCTCCCTGCCTTTAGGGGAACATTTTAGAGCCTCTGTTACCCTGCATTTGCAGGACCTGCGTGCGGATGACCTGGGACTGGAAATCGTGTTTTACAAACGCCATTCGGAAACGGAACTCGAACTGATTGCGACCTATCCACTTACGGTCAGCTCGCAACGCGATGCGCAGGCAACGTATGTCTGTGATGTTGTGCCTCCTGCCGCCGGGGTGTTTGAATATGGATTCCGGCTGTATCCCCAGCATGAGTTGCTGGTGCACCGGCAGGATTTTGGGTTGGTGAGATGGCTGTGAACGTGAGTCGTGAATCGTGAGTCGTGAATGGCATTCAGTTAGAAGAACGTTCTCAATTATCTTTCAACTGAATGCCACTCACGATTCACGACTCACGATTCACGACCCTCTGCTTGCGTTCCAACTGCTTTTTGGCGATTTCTTTCACCGCTTTGATAGGAATCGCAACACATTTTTTCTCCATATACCCCATCATTTCCATGATCAGGGCTTGTGTTTTTGTGTCGAGCGCTGAAAATTCCTTGCCATAGACCTGGTTGATGGCCCTTTCCTTGACGGCGCGTACTTCGTCGGGAATATGCGACATGGAGCGCTCCACCTGGCGTTCGTGCCATTGTCCGCGGAAGGTGTACAGTCGGTCGGTAATCATGATTTCCGCCTTTTTGCGTTCGTTTTCCCGGTAGGCGAGGTTTTCGCTCGCTATACTTTTAAGGCCTTCTATTTCAATAAAATGCACCGGAGCAGTGGACAAAATGTGTTTGTCTACATTGTTCGGAACGGAAAGGTCGACCACTATTTTTTTGGATGTTTCTCCCTGAAGCAGGTTGTGGTAGATCTCCGGCGTAATCACCGCATGTGTGGCGCCGGTACAAACCACCAGGCAATCAAAACCTTCCGAGTAGTGCTGCAGCGCGTCGAGCGGCAATGCCCGGCCCTGCAAGGTAGCGGCCAGGGTTTGTGCATTTTCGAGGCTTCGGTTAAAAACAGTGATGTTGTTGAAACCGTATTTGGCTAAAAATTTGGCAAACAAGGTGTTCGTCTGGCCCGCGCCGACGAGTAAAATCCGGCTGTTGCGGTCGCTCGTTGCTTTCAACATTTCACCGAAAGCCAGGGCAACGACGGAAACGGCTTTTTCTCCGATACCGGTTTGACTGTAAATTTCCTTGGCGGTTTCGATGGTAAAACGTGTCAACAGGCGCAGATGATCGCCCGTCAGACCGGCTTTATAATTGTGGTCGTAGGCTTCCCGAAGTTGGCGGATGATCTCGCGTTCGCCGATGACCAGGCTGTCCATCGAAGCGGCTACTTCCATCCAGTGTCGAATGGCGTCCGCGCCGTGCAGCATGCGCATCTGGGCGCCGATGCCTGTTGTTTCAGCATCTGACAAGTCAGGGCGAATCATACTAACTATCTCACTGGCAGTGTTTTCTGCAACCGGCCCTTGTGCATAAAAAAGAAAAACAACCCGATTGCAGGTTGCCAGGTACAACATCTCTTCCCATGCGAAACGATCTTTCAGTTGGTGTAGCAGATAGGTCGCATCGCCATCCACGACCACCTTTCCGATCGTTTCCAGGGTTGCGTCCCTATGGGTAAGTGTTAGAACATGATAGCCGTCGAGCATGGCGTAAATTCATCTTGAAGTGCAGGGAAAAATAGCCGGCACTAAAACGTTTTATAAAATGTTGGTTTTCATTGCCTTTCGCAATGTTGTGTCCCTGAGGATTTGACGTGTGCAAAAGTAATTCGGTGGCATCCAAGCACTGTCATACCATTGTAAACCAATGAAATGAGCAAATATTTGGAAGTAGTCTAAACAAAGCCGCTACCTTTGCGACATGATGACAGACAAACTTCGGGCCTATTTCGCGCTGCATTTTTGTGTACTGATTTGGGGATTTACCGCCATTCTGGGCAAATTGATTTCATTGCAGGCGCTGCCGCTGGTGTGGTGGCGCGTGTTGTTGTGTTGTGTGGCGCTGGTTGTGTTTATGCCGAAAGCACAAATCAAAGGTGTTTCAAAAAGCCAGTTCCAGCGGCTTTTCGGTGTAGGCATACTGGTCGGCATCCACTGGTTGTGTTTTTACGGGGCCATTAAAATCGCCAATGCCTCTATCGGTGTGGCCTCCATGGCGACCACGGCGTTTTTTGCCTCTTTCGCCGAACCCATCATCATGAAACAAAAAATAAAGTGGTACGAACTGGCGCTGGGTATCCTGATCCTGCCGGGCATGCTACTGGTGGCGGGTTCCATCGACTGGACCATGCGCGCCGGACTGGCGCTGGGCATTCTGGGGGCGTTGCTGGCGGCGGTTTTTACGGCTTTGAACAAAAGAATACTGGAAAACAATCCATCTCCGCCGCTCGCCATGAGCCTGGTGGAGCTCTTCGGCGCTTTGGCCGTCACCTCTGTCGTGATGCTCCCCATGTTGTGGTTCAGCCCGGAAATGCCAGTAATGCTGCAAGGCTGGGACTGGCTTTGGATCATGGTATTGTCGATGGTGTGTACCTTGCTGCCGTATTACCTGACTTTGCAGGCCATGCGGCACCTGACGGCCTTCGCCACCAACCTGACCATCAACCTTGAACCGATTTATGGTGTTCTACTGGCAGCCGTGCTGTTTCGGGAGGACAAGGACCTGGGGCCGCACTTTTACATTGGTATGGCTATTATTCTGCTCGCAGTATTCGGCCATCCGTTTTTGAAAAAAATATTTGAAAAAAAAGCGCCGGTGTCTGCGCCGGTTTCCTGAATTATGTTGCTCAAATGGCTTTTTACACTCCTGGCTATTATCTGGCTGTATCAGGCATTACGCCCCATGCTGGTGTCCATCTTTTCTGTGACGCCTCCCCCGCAACGCCCTTATTACCCGCCGCCACAACCGCCTGTTAAAGAGAAAAAAACGGAGGACAATGACGGGGATTATATTGATTATGAGGAAATTAAGTAATGTGGTTATTCGTTATTGGTTATTCGTGGTGGTAGTGGACCATCTGTACAAATGCTGG